>JANWHL010000251.1 GCA_025450405.1 Ktedonobacterales bacterium | reverse complement strand
GGCATCGCGCAACTGGCGGCGCTCGCGGTCGAGCGCGAGGGGTTGGAGCGCGTCGCCGCGGAGGTGGAAGCCCTGCGCACGGCCAACGCGCTCAAGGAAGAGTTTTTGTCGATCGCCAGTCACGAGCTGAAGACGCCGCTGACGGTGTTGCAGGCGCGCACGCAGGCGACACAGCGCCGATTGCTGCGGATGGGGCATACCGAGGCGGCCGCGCAGTTTTCCGGCATCCAGGCCGCGCTGACGCGCATGCTGTCGCTGGTCGAGGAGCTGCTCAACGCGACACGCATCGAAGCGGGGCGGTTGGACCTCCGGCCCGAGCCGTGCGACCTGGGCACACTGGTGGTCGCCGCCGTGGACGAACAACGCGAGATCGCGGACCGCGAGCTGGTCATGGAGGTCGCCGGCGACACGGGCACACGCGTGGAGGGCGATCCCGAGCGTCTGACGCAGGTGTTGACCAATCTGCTGGCCAATGCCGTGAAATACAGCCCGGCGGACTCGCCCATACGAGTGCGGGTCGCGCGGGAGACGGGCCCGATGGGTGCCGACGAGGTGATGGTCTCGGTGACCGACCACGGCGTGGGCATCCCGAGCGACGAGATCGCGCACGTTTTCGAGCGCTTCTATCGCGCGAGCACGTCGTCGGCGCGGCAGTATGGCGGCCTGGGGCTCGGGTTGCACATCGCGGCAACGATCATGGAGCGGCACGGCGGGCGCATCTGGGCGGAATCGCCGGGACCGGGACATGGCAGCACGTACACGATCGCGCTGCCGGCGCTGGCGCACGCGGCAGAGGTGCGATAAGAGAAATTCACAATGAGAACCGAGAGGACCGAGAGAGAGGACCGAGAGAGACTAACCGCCGAGAACGCGGAGGACGCCGAGGCGAGGAAAAAGAGAGACTTCACCCCCACGCCCCACAGCGGGGAGGGGAGTGGGACGGCGGCTGGACGGCGAGGAGATGCGGCGGCGGCGCTAGCTCTCAATCTGGTGGCGCAGGGTCTCCAGGTCGCCCTGGAGCTGTTCCAGGGCGGTGAAGATCTCCTCGACCCGCTCACGCTCGACGCGGACGAAGCGCGTGTAGGGGGCGAGCGCTTCCTGCAGGCGGAGCTCGCCGCCGTCGAACTCCTTGCGGAACTGGTCGCGCAGGGTGGTCTCGAGGCGGCCGCGCAGTTCTTCGATACGGGCATCGAATTGCGCGCGGGCCCGCCGCCGATGCAGGGGCAGGATGCCCAGGCCGAGGCTGGCCAGCACGATACCAGCCACCACCCCCGTGAAGTCGGCGGCGGCGGTGCCCACCAGAACGGCAAGGCCGACGCCCAGCCCGATGGCCCCGGCGCCCGCGACGGCGGTCTGCGCCACCGCGCCTTGCAGACCGGCCGAGAGCTGCGCCGCCTCGGCGTCGCGGTCGTACGTGGCGAGGTCGTGCTCGGCGGCGTGGCTGACACGGCGGAGCACGGTGCGGCGGCTGTAGTCGAACGTGGCGCCGATGGCGCCGACGACCTGCTCATCCTCGCTGCCGGGGGCACCGACGATCGAGGCGGTGCGGCGGCGGCGCGTTAGGTAGTCGTTGATGTCCTGCCAGCGGCGCTGCTCCTGCTCCACCATCCAATCGATCAGCTCGTCCACGGCGGTCCCGATGCGGGCGGGGGTGTCGGCGACGACATCGCGGACGAAGGCGCCGCGCACGCGCTCGCGCTGGACGAGGTCGATGACCCGACCCAGGCGGACGGTCTCGTCAAAGAAGCGATCCCCACGGAGGCGCATCTCGAGGAGGAGGCCGGTGACACTCTGGAGGCGCTGCTCGAAGCTGGCTTCGAGGTCCTGGCGGTGGGCGGTGAGCTGCGACTCGAGATTGGCGACCGTGCGGGCATCCTCGTCGAGGAGGGTACGGCGCTTCTGGGCCTCTTCGAGGTACTTGGCGGCGAGCCGGCGCATCACGCCGAGAGGGCTCAGCAGCTTGAGCTTGGCACGGCCCTCGTCGTCGAGCGTGCGCATCAGGTAGTCGCGCAGCGCGCCCATGCGGCTGGTCTGCCAGACGCGGACCCCCTCCTCGCCGTCCGGGGCGGTGCGGGCCTCGCGGGCCAGGCGCGCGGAGAGGGGGAAGACTTCGGGGGCATGGCCGAGCAGCTGCGCGGCGTGCTGGCGGATGAAGGCCAGCACTTCGTCGAGCTCGTCCTCGGTGCGCAGGAGGTCGACTTTGTTGAGGATGAGGACGACCTTCTTGCCCCAGTCGCGAATGCGCTCCAGGAACTGGCGCTCGCTCTCGGTGAAGGGGCGGTCGGCGGAGGTGACAAAGAGGACGAGATCGCTCCGGGGAATGAATTCGGCCGTCAGCTGTTCGTGGTGACGAAGCACGGCGTTGGTGCCGGGGGTGTCGACAATCGCGATGTCGCGGAGGAACTCAGCGGGATGAGTGCGCTCTTCGAGGCCATCGGGCCGATGGCGGGTGGCCTCGGTGTCGCCGTAGCGCAGGAGGGTGATGGCCGCCGTGGTGGGCGTGACGCCCTCGGCGAGGATTTGCTGACCCACAAGGGCATTGATAAAGGCGCTCTTGCCGGCGTTGAATTCGCCGGCGATGACCAGCAAGAACAGCTCGCGCAGGGCGAGTACGACGCGCCGAAGGGTCTCGGCATCTTCGGCGGACGACTCGAAGCGCTTGAGGCAGGCTTCGAGGCGGTCGGCGAGCTCGCGCTCGCTGGTGAGGAGCTCGGCCTCACGTTCGCCGAGCACGGACGGGGACAGGATCATCGCAACCACCATTCTGAAACGGGTCCCACCGCGGCATTCGATGAGTTCCGGCGGGCACCTTCCGGTCCATATACGAACGAGTGGTCAAAATGGATCATATGTGGAGTACGTGCGGAGTAAGGGGGGCGTCGGGCCTGGCACCGGTCATGCTATTGGCTGAGATGGACGAGTGAAAGGGTGTGTCGGCTCGCGCCGGACGGCGAGCCGCGGGCACAACGCAGGGGCAGGCAGCGCATGTTCGATCCATTTCCAACCGACGAGCCGCCAGACGATCTGAGCCTGTTGGGTGGCGGAACGGCCCCGCGGCTCCCGGCGCTGACGCCGTCGCTCGGTCCGGGCGACCTGGCGCGCATCGAGCGCTTTCTACGCGAGCAGCGCGCCGAGCTGGTGGCGGGGATCGCGCGTCTCGAGGCGGCGCCGCGGCCCGCGGGCGATGCGCGCCGCGCCTCCGGCGACACTCGCCGGGCGGACGTCACCCCGCTGGCGGTCCTGCGCGGGGAGCTGGACCAGACCGACCGTGCGCTGGCGCGGCTGGCGGGGGGGACCTATGGGAACTGCGTGGCGTGCGGGGGGGCGGTGTCTCCGCGACGTCTGGCGATCCTCCCGGCGGCGGAGCGCTGCGACGCGTGCGCGCGGAGCGGTGACCGACGGCCAGCGGTGCACTGAGCAATTCACCATGAGGAAGCAGAGGACACAGAGGAGTTGCCTTCCGGCCACTAGAGATCGGCAGGGCGGACTTTACCGGCGGGCGTTACTCGTGGACGGTCTCGACGAACCAGGGGCGCTCGTCGGGCACGGAGGCCCGGACAGCGCTGAGGAGGCCATCAAAGTCGGGGACGTCGTCGCGATAGACGACGAAGGCGCGATGCAGACCGCGTTCGCCGACGCGCTTGTAGACGGTCAGGCTGACGGACCTGCCACTCTTGAAGCGCTCTTCTTTGATTTTGGCCACGTTGGCCCAGGCGATCTCCATGGGCACGCCAGCGCGGTCGGCGCGCGCGATGCCACCGGGATCAACTGTCAGAGTGAAGGGCGCCGGGGCGACCACCCAGAGATAGTAGACGAAGCCGCCGAGAAACACCACGCCGATGATGGTGCTGACGAGCATAGAAGCGCCTTGCCAGGCGGCGAGGAAGAAGAGCAGGGCGGCTGAGAGCGCCACACCAATGCCGGTCACCAGGCGCTTGACTGGCGACACGCCGGGGCTGACCCACTGGCGCGCCGAGGCTCCCGTTGGCTCGACGGGAGCGGGGGGCGGAGCCGACTCGTGGGGGTGTTGGGGAGGCGCGGCGGAATCCGCGGGCTTGGACGAGGCGGGTTGGGACATGGGCTGGTAGGAGACGTGGGGGAGTTCGCTCATTTTCGCGGTCCGGATCGTCTGATGTGGTGGGACACGGTGCACGGCGAAGGGTCGCTCGAGTGCGGGCGACCACGCGCGGGAGCGTTCGTGTTGACTCTACCCATTGATTCTACGCATGCGGTGGCGTTCCGGGCAAGGGAGCAAGGGAAACACCCAGCGCGGCGACAAACAGATGGGGTGGATAGGCTAGTCTGGTATGCGTCTTGCGTTTGGCATTTTTGCGGGTGTATGCTGCGCGCACTGCGAGACGCTCTGGCATCGGTGTGGTACGCTTTGAGATGGCCTACCGCGACGTGACAGAGCGGCGAGAGTCGGGCCACGGATGTGCGCGGCCAAATGCGCGGCCAACCCGACGCGCGGACGGCACCTACACGATGCGGCGCAAGATCGACGACGAGGCTCGGCGAGTGGGGCCAGCGAACGGTGAACGGCCGGCGGTACTGGGCATCCAGCCCCTATGGCGAGGGCGCGAAACGCAACCCTGGACCCATTTCCGAGTAGTATATATGGAACAAATGCGCGCCGCCGCGATTCGACGACGCGAGCTGCCGCAAAAAGGGAACGCGCAGTGAAGCTTCGAGATTGGCTGGAGGGCCTGCCTGTCCGGCGGACCCCAAAGATTATAGATGGTAAGCACCCACGGACCGCGCCCGCCGACGAGGAGGAGGTAACACCAGATCTGCTCCCGCTCCCCGCGAGCCAGAACGGCCACGGTGGTCACCCAATGCGGAGTATCCTGGTGGCGGTAGGCGGCTGCGAGCTTGACCGCGAGGTCACGACGCTCGCCTGCAAGGTGGCGAAGGAGAAGAACGCCCGGCTGTTCGCGGTCTATGGCATCGAAGTGCCGCGGACGCTGGCCATTGACGACGAGCTGCCCGAGCAGACCGAGCGGGCGCACCAGGCGTTGGAGCGTGCGGCCGAGGTGGCCGAGCGCGCCGGTGTGGAGCTGGAGTCGGAGGTGGTGCAGTCGCGTCACTTCGGGCACAGTTTGGTTGATGAGGCCAGCCTGCATGACTGCGCCCTCTTGATCATGGGGCTGCCGTATAAGCAAGGCGTCGGTGGGCAGATTCAGGGTGCCGAGACGTTGGATTACGTGCTCAAGAACGCGCTGTGCAAGGTCTGGGTCGTCCGCGGGTCACCGCCTGAGAAGGCGGCCCAACGTGTGGAGCCTGTCGAGCGGACACTGGCGGTTCGCTAGAAGGCGCGCCGCCAGCCGGGCACGCGGTCTGACCAAACGCCTGCATACGACTGACTGAAACGAGCCGCGCACCCTCAGGGTGCGCGGCTCGCCGTGATCGGGGGTCAGGGCGATGGCGCCAGCGGGAAGGTACCAGCGGGAAGGTACCAGTGGGAAGGTACCAGTGGGAAGGTACCAGCGGATGGCGGGCGCGGCGGCACGGCAAGCAGGCACCCCGAAGGGCGCGGGTAATTCGTGCGTCGCACGTCGCGCCAGGGTGAGCGGTGGGACACACGCGCGAGGCGCCTGGCGCGGGCGCGGTCCCTGGTGCGGTTCCTGCACGACCACGCGGTGTGGTGGGGATCCGTGGGACGTGAGTCGAGGAGCAACCTGAACAAACCCCAGAGACCATGACCGGACGGTGCGTGGCGAGCGGCCGCGCGCACCGGCTCCGGGCGCGGAGGGGTGGAGTCGTCATGGCGCCGATCTTCCGCGACCGGACGGACGCCGGACGTGTGCTGGCGACGCGACTGGGTGCGTACGCCGACCGGGCGGACGCGCTGGTGCTGGGGCTGCCACGTGGTGGGGTGCCCGTGGCGCGCGAGGTGGCCCGCGCGCTCCGGCTCCGGCTGGATGTCTTCCTGGTTCGCAAGCTGGGGGTGCCGGGGCACGAAGAGCTGGCGATGGGCGCCATCGCCAGTGGGGGGGTGCGGGTGCTGAACACGGAGGTCGTCGCGAATCTGCGCATTCCGGAGGCGGTCATCGAGGAGGTGGCCGCGGCGCAAACGCGTGAGCTGGAGCGGCGCGAGCACGTGTATCGCGGGGCTCGGCCGCCAACCGAGGTGCGCGGGCTGGGGGTAATCCTGGTGGACGACGGCATGGCCACCGGCGCGACCATGCGCGCCGCCGTGGCGGCGCTGCGACCACGGGGGCCGCGGCGGATTGTCGTAGCCGTCCCGGTGGCGGCGGAGCCCACCTGCAGTGACCTCGCCGAGGCGGTAGACGAGGTGGTCTGCGCGTTCACGCCGGACCCGTTCTACGCGGTGGGCCTCTGGTACGTGGACTTCGCGGAGACGAGCGACGCGGAGATCGCGCGGATGCTGGCCGAGACTGGGAAGGGTGAGCGAGCCTTGGGTGAGTGAGCCTTGGCTGAGCGCGACCAGGACGAGCGTGAGATCGGAGGGTGCTGTGGGACAGGATGGCCTGAAGCGGACCGTCCGTGTGCCGGCGGGGCCGGTCTCGCTCGAAGCGAGCCTCGGCATCCCAGCGGGCGCCTATGGGCTGGTGGTGTTCGCGCACGGGAGCGGGAGCGGCCGACACAGCCCGCGCAACCAATACGTGGCGCAGATGCTCCACCAGGGAGGGCTGGCGACGCTGCTGCTCGATCTGTTGACGCCAGCCGAGGCGGCGGAGGATGCGCGGACGCGGCGCGCGCGCTTCGACATCGGGCTCCTGGCGGCGCGCCTGGTGGCCGCGACCGACTGGCTGGGCGAGCGGCCGGCAACGCGCCATTTCCGCGTGGGCTACTTCGGGGCGAGCACGGGTGGTGGGGCCGCGCTGGTGGCGGCGGCGGAGCGTGCGGATGTGGTGGGGGCGGTGGTCTCGCGCGGCGGCCGGCCCGATCTAGCTGGCGCCGCGCTGGCGTGCGTGCGGGCGCCGACGCTGTTGATCGCCGGTGGCGATGACGCGCCAGTGATCACGCTGAATCAGGAGGCGTTGGCGGCGCTCACGTGTGAGAAGCGGCTGGTGGTGGTGCCAGGGGCAAGCCATCTCTTCGAGGAGCCGGGCGCGCTGGAGCGGGTGGCCGACCTGGCGCTGCACTGGCTCACGCGCTACCTGGCGCCGGGGCGGACACATCCAACCCACGCCGGCGCGCTGGACGACGAGGAGCTGGCGTCAGGGCCGTGGGGATAGCGTGACTGGGTCCTTCTGGCTCGTCACCACGTAGACCTCGGTCAGGCCAAACGAGACGATCGCCGAGGTCCAGAAGTCCACCGCGCCATCGCGGGCACGGCGCGGGCACGGCG
>JANWHL010000250.1 GCA_025450405.1 Ktedonobacterales bacterium | reverse complement strand
TCGCCGGTGTCGGGACGCCTGGTGAAGATTCTAGTGGCCGAGGACCAGACGGTGAAGGTGGGGACGGAGATCGCCGAGATCGACGAGGGCGGCGCGTCCTCCGGCGCATCGGGCGGTGGGGCGACCACGGCGGCTGGCGCGGGGGCGATGGCGGGCGGATCCGCGGGCGCGAGTGCGCAGGGGAACGGCCAGGTGGACGCCGCGGCGAACCCTGCCCCGATGGCGACGGCACCCAGTGGCGGCAGCCCAGCCTCCGCGATGGGCGGGGCGCCATCGGCTGCACCATTGGCCAGCGCCGCGTCGGGGGCAACGACCGCGACGATGCCCAGCGCCAACGGCACCCTCTCTCCCATCAGCAATGGCAATGGTAACGGCGCGGCGGTGCGCGAGCGGGGCGAGCGGGTCTCGCCGCTGGCGCGCCGGCTGGCGGATGAGTATCGGGTGGACCTGGGGGCGATTCAGGGGACCGGCGAGGGCGGGCGCGTGCGCAAGGAGGACATTCTGTCGCACGTGGCGCAGCGCGCGGGCCAGCCGGAGATCCCGGCTCCTGCCGCGCAGCTCGTGCCGGGCCTGGCTGTGCCCGCGCAGGCGGCGCCCGCGGCGCGCCCGCCGGCCCCGCCGGTGACGGCAAGCGAAGAAGACGAGATCGTCACGCCGTCGCCGATGCGCCGGATGATCGCGGAGCACATGGTGAGGAGCAAGCACACCTCGCCGCATGCGACGACGCTGGTCGAAGTAGACATGACGGGCATCGCGCGGTGGCTGGACCACAACCGCGAGGAGTTCAAGCGGCGCGAGGGCTACGGGATCTCGTTCGTGCCGTTCGCGATCAAGGCGACCGTGGAGGCGCTGAAGCAGTTCCCGTATCTGAACGCCTCGTGGACCGAGGAGAACAAGATCATCCTGCGCAAGCAGATCCACATCGGCGTCTCGATCGCGCTGGCGAACGGACTGATCGTGCCGGTGATCCGCAACGCCGACGCGCTGAGCATCGCGGGGCTGGCGCGGGCGGTGAGTGATCTGGCGTCGCGGGCGCGGAGCAACAAGCTGCGGCCGGACGAGGTGCAGGGGGCGACCTTCACGGTGAACAATCCGGGGGTCTTCGGGACGCTGCTCTCGGTGGCGGTCATCAATCAGCCGAACGCGGGCATCCTGACGATGGACGCGGTGCTGAAGCGTCCGGTGGTGGTGGACGACGCGATCGCGATCCGCCACATGATGTACCTGGGGCTCTCGTTCGACCATCGGGTGATCGACGGGGGGACGGCGGCGCCGTTCCTGGTGGCGATCAAGCGGCGGCTGGAGGGCATGGGGCCGGAGATCGAGGTGTATTGACGGTCCTCGTCCCTGGGGCGGTGGATCCTCTCCCCCGACCCCTCTCCTTGCGAGGAGCGGGGAGTCAGGCGCGCCGCGGCCAAGGGCGGGCGGCTATTTATGGCTGGCCCACGGGCGGAAGGGCATGAATGCCCAGTTGGTGCGCGGGTGGTTGGGTCGGTTCGGGCGGGCGCTTGTGGTGCCCGCCTCAACGCGTTCACGGCTGTGGCATTGTGGAACCCGTGTCGCGCGCCTGCCAGCTCACATTTCCCGCCAGCTCACATCTTGCGGAACACGAGCACCGACCACTTGGGGAGCCGGATAGAGAGACGGCCGTCGGGGTCCACGTCGGGAAACGCGAGATAGTTGCCGGAGTCGTTCCAGCCGCCGTATTGCGGGGACTGGGAGTTGAAAATCTCCTCCCAGGTGCCGCCGTCGCCGCCCAGATCCACGCCATAGGTCGCGGTGTCCCACTGGCCCGCGCCGAGGTTCACCACCGTCAACACGACATTGCCGCCGTCGTCCCAGCGCTTGAACGCGAGTACGCGATTGGGCGCGTCGAGGTGGGTGAAGAGCGGGCCCTGGCTGCTGCGCAGGGCCGGGTTCTCCCAACGCACCCGATTGGCGTCGCGCACCAGGTTGCGCATGGCGGTGCCCGAGTCGTCCGCCGCGAGCGCCCAGTTGAAGCGATGATCCCCATAGGCGTCGGCGGCGGGATTCCAGTAGCCCCAGTGGTGCACTTCGGTGCCCATGAAAAGCATCGGGGTGCCTGGCATGGCGACGGTGAGCGCCCAGCCTAGCCGCGCCTGGGCGCGCGCGGTCCAGTCATCGCGGCCGGCCATCGCGCCGCCGACACGCT
This sequence comes from Ktedonobacterales bacterium, assembly GCA_025450405.1. Taxonomy (GTDB): domain Bacteria; phylum Chloroflexota; class Ktedonobacteria; order Ktedonobacterales; family JADMIN01; genus JANWHL01. Next base: position 3,389 of record JANWHL010000250.1, on the reverse strand, counting down.
CGACGAAGTAGCGATTGTCGGGCTTGTCGGTCCCAATTTGCCCATTGGCCTGGACGGCGTAGTCGGCGTAGATCTGGTCGTGCGAGCCGAGCGGGAAGCGCACAGGGCTGTAGCCACAGGGATATCCCCAGCGCTGGATGAGCGCGCGCAGGTCCTCGACCGATCCGTGATTGAGCACCCAGATGTACCCAGGGAAGTGGTCCGCGTCCGCGCCGCCCATCTGCCACGCCGCGCCAAAGGGGAAGGTCGCCAGCGCGTACGGCGGATTGTCGTACTCGGCGATGAGGAGCTTGTCGGGGAACTCCGCCGCGACGCGGCCGACGATGTCGCGCAGCGCGTCGGGCCCGCCGGCCCGGCCGCGGATGGCCTGGGCTGAGTCGAAGCGCAGGCCGTCGGCGTGGTATTCGCGGAAGCACATGCGCGCGTTGTCCACGAAGAAATCGCGCACGGCGGGCTTGTCGAAGTTGGGGACGGGGCCGAAGTTGTCGAATGTGGAGAAATAGATGCCCCGGCCATTGCTCTCGGTGTTGCCGTCCAACCGGAGCAGCCGGTCTTCGGCGTCCTTCCAGACGACATGGTTATAGACGACGTCGAAGATGACGGCCAACCCCTTCTGGTGGCACTGATCGACCAGATAGCGGAGGTCGGCGGGATGCCCGTAGTCGGCTTCCGGCGCGAAGAAATTCCTGGGCGCGTAGCCCTCGTCGCGGTGGAAGGCATAGGCGTTGGTCGGGAGGAACTCGACCGCGTCGAAGTGCAGGTCGCGGATGTAGTCCAGCTTGCGGTCGAGCAGGCTGGCGCGCGTGCTGTCGGCGATGTCGCGGAAGGTGGCGGTCTGGCCGGTCACCGTGGCGGCGAAGGCGTCGTTCAGTCCGGCGAACGAGCCGATGTGCAGCTGGTAGATGATGAAATTCTCGAAGCGCGGCGCGCTGAACGCGGCGAAGGCGTCCGCCGGATCGACCACGACGGCCGGCGAGGCGGCGTCGGGGCTCACGATGTCGCGGGCATAGGGATCGACGCGCTCGTAGACGCCTCCAGGGTTGTTGGGGCCGGCGCCGTCGTTGGTGATGAGCAAACGGTACTGGTGTTCGGCGGCGACGCCCGTGACGTCGCCGGAGAAGTACTCAGAGCCCGGCGCGTCGCGCTGGAGGGGTAGGTCGGTGAACGGCGTGGCCGCGTCCGGCCGCAACCGGAGGACGACCTGGCTGGCGTTTGGTGCCCAGACGCGGAAGCTCGTGCTCGCCGTACCAGGGCGTGGCAGGTTGGCGCCCATGCCGGAGTCCGGCGCGCTGGGCCTAGGCCCGATCACGTATGCACACATGTGCGGTCCGCCCTTCTGGTGTCGCCGCGGCGGTCGGCCCGTACGGGCTCGGCGGCTAGCTCATACCGGCGCGCAGGCACCGCACGCGGCATACCACGCCGGGCGGCGAGTGGGACGTAGGACGTTGGACGTGGCACACGTTCACGCCGCTGGAGCGCATATCCCAGCGCGTGTCGTGTTGACGCGCGCGACGAGTTGACGCGCACTCCGGGCGCGTGGCAGAGTGTGGACCAGGCGGCGCGGGTCGCAGCGTGCGTGGCGCCGCCGCCATGGAGGTGTAGGGGTCCCGGTGGGCCTCGCGGTCTTCAAAACCGTTGCTCGGCACCCCACGGTGTCGAGGGTGGGTTCGACTCCCATACGCCTCTGCCCAGGGATTGAAGGAGGTTGGCGCGCGGATCGATGCCGCCCCGCCAATCCTGTGATCGGCCCACTTTGAGGCCCCCTACAACTTTCGTACGATATCCACGGAAAAATCACCCCGGACGGCCAGGGACAGCGGCGCGCGACTGCGGGAAGCGTTGGCCCGCCGCCGTAGTCACCCAGATGCGCCCCACGGGTCGCCCTGAGGCATTAGGCGCACGTTGCTGGTGGCCGAACAGGCGGTGGTGCTCGGCGCGACGCTGGTAGTATTCGCCATGAGGGCGAGCTTCTCGACCGATCGGCCCATCACGCGGATGCGCCCGACGGAACCAGAATGGCGTGGATGCCGTCTGATCGATAAGCCGCCGCGGCACGAGAGAGGCTGTCATCCCGGACGTATCGGGGTGCCCCGCGAGCGGCGACGGCGCACGGTGCGGACGGGCTGACTCCAATGCCTAGGAATCTCCTGGCCTCTCGAGCGGAGCGCCGGCGTCGCGTGGGCTCTGGGAAGCGCCGTAAGAGATTGTATGCCTGGGAGCCCGTAGCAAGCGCGGGTGGTGGTCCTGGCGGACCGCTCTGGCGGGAAAGGTGGAATGGCGATGATTTTCGCACGCGCACTCCTGGGCCAAGAACTGATCCTCGTCGGCACGATCGCCCTGGCGATCGGGCTGGTAATCACCTACCTGCGCTGGCGCGGGCAGCTCGACCTGCTGCGCCGCGCGTGGCCGGCCGCGCTGCTGTGGGCGATCTTCGGCACTCTCGACGCACTGGTGACGATTGTAGGCACCTGGGGCGCTCCGTGGCGCGAGGCCAATCCTACTCTGCGCGCCATGCTGACCTGGGACGGGTGGGTCGGGCAACTCATCTACACCTTCGTGTGGGTGCTCTTCTGGGCGGCCATCGTCATCGGGCTGGAGGAGCTGCGCCGGCGCTTGGGCGGCGTCTGGGCGTATCCGCTCGGCGCGGTGCAGCTTCTCATCCTCTACGCCCTGGCACTCGGGCATCTGTACGGCTATCTCAGCTGGACACCATACATCCATGCGCCGCTCCTCGTCTTTCTCTATGAACGTGCGCCCTGGCTCTTCGACGGCTCGCCTTTGGGCGTGTTTAGCAACTTGTCGCTGATCCTCGGCGCCGTCCTTACCGCGCTGCAGCTCGCCATCGCCGCCCTCCTTCATTCGCGGCGCGGCCGGACACCCATCGCAAGCCCAGCACTCGCGCCGCGGCCGCGGCAGATCACCAAACGCTAGCGGACCACGCGTCGATCAACCCGTCTCGGTCCCCGATGGCGTGCCCGCGCGGTGCGATCCGGTCGTCGGCGTAGCCCCGCTGGTGGCAAAGCCGTTGCGGTTGGCGGCGGCCCAACCGCGGATCCAGGCAGGGTGACATGGAAGCCAAGAGCGCTCAGGCGACAGCTTGGGGGGATTGGTAGATGCCATGACTCCGCCGACTCTGTCCGTACCAACCCACTGGCCCCCGTCACCCGTGGGGCGCGCCGCGACCAGCCGCCGCTGGAGGCGGGACGTCTTCGACCTCGTCGCGCTCGCTTGCGTCTTGTTCGTCATCCTGACGGCGGTGGCGATGCTGCTCTACCCCGGTGGGACGATCGTGGACCCCACCGCGACGGGCTACCACTTCTTCGAGAACTACCTCAGCGATCTGGGCCTGACCCGGGCGCGCTCCGGCGCGGCCAATGGCCCCGCAATGC
>JANWHL010000249.1 GCA_025450405.1 Ktedonobacterales bacterium | reverse complement strand
GCGATCATGGCGCGCGCGAGCGTCCGCGGCGTGAAGAACTGCCCCTTCTCGCCGCGCAGCCGGGGACCCATCAGCGCCTGAAACGCCTCCCCTAGCGCGTGCGCCGGGGCGTCGCGGAGCGCCAGGGGGGCGAGCGCCGCCAACCCACGGCGCAGCGCGCGGTCCTCCAGATGGAACCCGTCCCCGGCCGTGAGGACCCGCGGCGATGCCGCTGTTAGTAGCGGCGCCAGCAGGTCACTGGCGGTGCCCGCACCCGCCACAAAGCGCGCGATCCGGTCGCCGCCAGCCTCGCCATTGCGCTCGGCGCCCAGCTTGGCCAGCACCAGATTGGTCAGGTCCGCGATGATGCGCTCGGCCCGGCTGGCCCCGCTATTGGTGTAGAGATGGTGATAGAGGTCGCGGAAAGCCCCGGCGTAGTCACGGTCACCCGCCGAGTCAGCCATCACGCGCCGCGGGCGCGCACGTGGCGCTTCAGCAGGTCCATGTTGGCCAGGTGATCGCGCACGTGCCCAATGGCCGGATTCAAACAGCGCCAGACTGGCGGGCTCTGAAACATCCACGGCACCTCCGCGCGCATCGCCGGCTCCAGATACACCGGATAGCGCTCCAGATGGGGCGGCACATCGGCCACCCCGTCCAGGGCTGTGTCGGGGAGCGCCCGCAGCCAGTCGAGGATCGTGGTGTGGACGTGGTCGGTGTAGGCCAGTACATCGGCCAGCGCGACCGCCCGCGCCAGGTCATCGGCCTGGCCTTCGCTGTAACCGACGCCGATCCCATGCGTCGCCAGCGCTCCGCGGCCACGCCACTCGGGCTCGTCGATCAACTCCGGCACCCCGCGCACCAGCGTCTGCACCGCCCAATCCTGCGTCCGGGCGACGTGCCAGAGGTCGAAGCCCAGCAGATTGGTCCGCGGCAGAATGCGGGTGGTTAGCTCGCCGGCGGTGAGATCGTCCGCCACATCGTGCAGGATGGAGTGTACGCTGGTGAACTGGCGCTCCAGCAACTCGGTTGCCCGCATAGTCTTGTCCCCCCTTGATCTCGTCCCCTTTCGCCTCGTCCCCTTTGCTCGGCCGGACAAGCCAGGCGGTGACGCAAGCGTGGCCCCAGTATAGCATGCCATGCGATCGCAATCAGCCACCGCAATCAGCCACCGCAATCAGCCATCGGAATTGGCCGCCCACCCGGGCCATGCCGTTGGGGCCGGCGCGGCGGCGTATGCGATACTGGGTACGCTGGCCGGGGCGATTGACCCGGGGGCGCGGGAGAGGACCACAACAACGTGACGGCTCGTACGGCGATTCTGGGTGGGGGTGCGCTGGGGCTGACGCTGGCCTATCGGTTGGCGCGGGCCGGCGAGCCGGTGGTCGTGTACGAGGCCGGCCCCGACCCGGGCGGCCTGGCGGCGGGCTTTCGCGTCGGGCCGGATGGTCCCTGGCTGGAGAAGTTCTACCACCACCTCTTCGGAACCGACCATGCGATTGTTGCGCTCATTCGTGAGCTGGGACTGGGCGACAAGCTGAGCTGGACCACCCCCAGCACCAGCCACCTGGTCGGCGGCAAGTCGTACCGGCTGGACGGTGTGGTGCCGGCCATCACCTTCGCTCCCTTGCCCGTGCCCGATCGCCTCCGGCTCCTGGGCGGTCTTGGCTTCCTCAAAGTCTGGCCCTTTCCCGAGCGCCTGGAGGGGCGCACCGCCACCGCGTGGATCAAGCGCTGGATGGGCGCGCGCGCCTACGGTGTGGCCTTCGAGCCGCTCTTCGCGGGCAAATTTGGTCCCTACGCCGACCAGGTGGCGCTGCCGTGGATCTGGTCGCGCATCCATTCGCGCACCGCCCGGCTCGGCTACCTCCGCGGCGGATTCCAGCAGCTCTATGAATCGCTCGCGGCGGCCGTCAAAGCGCACGGTGGCACCGTGCGCCTGGGCACGCCGGTCCGCGAGGTGCGCCAGGTGGACGACGCGAGCACGGTACAGGACGGCGGCGGGCGGCTCCGCGTGACCACGGCGGCGGGCAACGAGACCTACGACCGCGTCGTCTCCACCCTCGCGCCACGCCTGACCTATGCCCTCGCGCCGGACCTCCCCGCGGACTTCACCCAGCGCTATGACTGGAGCCTGGCCTACGGCGCGTTCTGCCTGATTCTGGCCCTCGATCGTCCGCTGATGTCCGAGGTCTACTGGCTGAGCGTCGCGGACCCCGGCTACCCCTTCGGCGTCGTGGTCGAGCACACCAATTTCCAGCCGGCGGCTGAATATGGCGGGCGCCACCTCGTTTACCTCGGCAAGTATCTGCCGATGGACCATCCCCTCATGCGCGCCACCAAGGCGGAGGCGCTGGCGGAGATGCTGCCGCACCTGGCGCGTATCAATCCGGACTTCACGCCGGATTGGGTGACCGACTCGTGGTCGTTCGCGGCCCCCTACGCCCAGCCGATTGTCACGACCGACTACCGTGCGCGCATCCCCCCGCGCGAAACGCCGGTGCCTGGCCTCTACCTCGCCAACATGTTCCAGGTCTATCCCCAGGACCGGGGCCAGAACTACAGCGTGGTCCTGGCCAACCAGCTCGCCGCGCGGCTCCTGGCCGGGCCAGGCGCGGGCGTGTAAACATGCGCGTGAATATCGTGACCATGCGCGATCGCGGCTTCCAGACTGGCCATGGCCGCCTCCTGTCCTGGCTCATGTGGCTATAATGCGGTGATCGCGTCTAGCCCATCTGGGCCGAGCGCACTTGCTAACTCGGGTCGTATCCAGCATACTGGGTGCCGGCTGGACGAAACGAGGATGCGCGGCCGGGTGGGCGGCGTTGCGCGCGGCGGATCGCCGCGCGTCGGTGTACGATACCTGGACGTTTCGTGACCGCGTGGTGGCGCCCGAGGAGCAAACGAGATGTGGGAATCGGCCGATCCGTCGGCGTCGCCATCCGCGCCCGATCTGGATGTGCGGCAGCCCCACCTGTTCGATCTCGAGATCACGCCGGTCGCGGTGCCGTCGCGCCGTCCCATGGTGCCGCTGGTGCGCGCGCCCCTGCCGGCGCCCGACGCCACCCTGGGGGCGTGCGCGCTCCCCTACGAGGAATACCTGCGGCAGACCGACCACACGGCCAACACCGTCGCGTGCTTCCTCTCGGACCTGCGGCTCCTGATTACCAGCCTGGGCGCCGAGAAACCGATCCGGTCAGTCACCAGCGCCGAGTTGGAGGACTGGCTGCGCACGGGCCAGCACCGGCGCGTACTCCGTGGCGGCGCCCCGACTAACGCCCCGACTAACGCCCCGACTAACGCCCCGACCAGCGCCGGGGCGAACGACGAGCGCGCGAGCCCCAAGACGGTGGCGCGCCGGCTCACCTTCCTGAAGAACTTCTTCGGGTGGCTCGTGGCACGCGAGATCCTCCGCGTCAGCCCGGCGGATGGTGTCCGGCGGGCGCGTCCGCTCCCGCCGCTCCCCACCCTGCTCTTCGAGGACGAGGTGGCGCGGCTGGTGGCCGCGTCGGCCGCCGATGTTCGCAGCGAGCTGCTGGTCAGCACGCTGCTCGAGGCGGGACTGAAGAAAGAAGAGCTGCTTGCGCTGCGGCTGGCGGATGTCGATCGCTCGGACCCGCAGCGCCCAGCCATCGAGGTGCATTTCCCCGGCCAGGACAAGCGCCGCCGCGAGCGGCGGATGGCGCTGCCCGCCGAGTGGGCGCCGATCTACCAGCGCTATCTAGAGCGCCACCGGCCCGTGGAGCGCGTCTTCGAGTGCACTGGGCGCAACCTCAATTACGTGCTGGCGGCGGCCGTGCGGCGCGCGGGTCTGCGCAAGGCGGTGACCCTGCAGTTGCTGCGCGACGTGTACGCGGTGCGCCAGCTGCGTGCGGGCGTCCCGCCCGATGCGCTGCGCGAGAAGCTGGGCCTCTCGGAAGAGGCCTGGTACGAGTCCGCCGAAAAGTATCGCAAGCTGGCGTTGGCGCTCTAGCGTTGGCGCTCTGGCGCTTCCACGGTCGGCCGGCGGCTACTCCGGCCGGACCAATCCGGTCCATGACAGTCCGCCCGGAGGGGGAATCACGCATGCCGCTCTCACCCGCGCCGCTGCTGCCGGGCCAGTCGCCGCTCTCCGCGCCTGGCGAGCGGCCCGCCGATCGCCGCGCGCTGCGCATGGGAGCTCTGGTGGGCCTGATCACCCTGGCCCTCGCGCTGGTGCCAGGGCAGCTCCTCCTCCCGCGCCTGCTCTATCTGACGCCGGGCCTGCTGGCGCGCGCCGCCGTGGGCGGCCAGGGCTCACAAGGCGGCGCGGCAACCTTCCAGGGCTTCGCCTTCATGTGGACGGCGCGCAGCACGGGGGCCGGCGGCTACACCACGCCAGCCTCCTCCAAGAACCTGCGCTCCGAGGTGCATGACTTCCACATGAACACGGTGGTGATTCCGGTGGTGGCCGACATGCCCTATCGGAGTGAGAGCACGCTCTACTGGCAGGCCGGCGGCAAGTACCAGAACGCCGACACGCTGCCCGATGCCGACTACATTCAGGCCATCGCGGATGCCCGCGCGGCCGGGCTCATGCCGATTCTCGAGCTGGAATTGCGCCAGCAGGACCAGTACAACGCGCCCTACGAGTACCCCTATTTCATTGGCCATGACTGGTATGACGAGGCCGCCAATCAGGACATCACGACGGCGACGGGCAACACGGCGACGGTGGGCCACCTGGAGCAGGCCTGGGTGGATAACTATACGGCCTTCGCCGTCCATTTCGCCGCGCTGGCGCAGACGCAGCACATGCCGTACTTCATCGTGGGGGACGACCTGGCCGATCTGTCGGTGGACGGCCCGGCCTCGACCAAGCAATCTGACCCGAGCGGAGTGGCGCATTCAAAGGCAACGGGCGACAGCTTCACCTGCGCCGGGCGCCACGAGTGCGAATGGCGCCACATCGTGTCGGCGGTGCGCGGCAAGGCCTACGCGGCCTACCTCGTGCGTGGCGCCAAAGCGGGCGGCAACTACCAGGGCAAGGTGATCTACGCGGCCAGCGGTCTCACTGGTGACCAGTACAAATCCTCGCCCCAGGGCGAATTCGAGCTGATCAAGTGGTGGGACGCGGTGGACGCGATCGGCGTGGATGCCTATTTCCCGCTGACCCAGAACAGCGCCGACCCTTCGGTGGGCACGCTCCTCAACGCGTGGCACGGGCAGGGGAGTGGTCTCGGCGGCCAGGGCAACATCTACGGCCGGCTCCAGGCCGTCCACGACCAGTATCAGAAGCCCATCCTGTTCACCGCCGCCGGGTACGAGAGTACGCAGGGCTCGAACTCCACGCCGGGGCGCACCGACGCGCAGAGCTATGATCCCGACGAGCAGAAGAACGACATGATGTCGCTGCTCCAGACCTTTACGGGGACATCGTGGTGGGCGGGCGTCATCTGGTGGGCCGATGAGCCCCTCTCCCCGCGGTCGGCGCAGCCGAACTGGCAGCGCGGCACGCTCTGGGCGGGTGATGACCTCCACGGTACCAAGCCCACTGACTCGAAATCCGCCGGCCTCTGGCTCGCCACCTACTACCACACAGCCACCGTGCCGTGTCTGTGCTGACGGACGGCCGCTTCGACGACGCTGTCGAAGCGTTCAGACAGCGCAACCGTCTGAGCGTGGGCGTCTCCCACGGCAGCATGGCCGCGAGCCATGCCGTGGCCTGATCATCGGCCCGCGAGAATAGCGTCGTAGATGGCATGATGGCCGATCCAGAACCAGTACAGTTCGCCGCCGCGTTCGCGCGCTAGCGCGGTAGTGGATGCCGGTGTAGACCGAATAGAGCTTCTCGTTGCCCCGCGTAACAGAGTGGAAGTTGAGCCCTGGATAGTTTGGGTCGCGTTGGAAGACGCGGTAGTCGTCACGGGCGCGCGTCTGGACTGCCGGAGGGAGGTTGGCAAACCGTCGGAGGAAGGTCGCCGTAACATGGGATTTCATGGCTCTCGGAGGAGGTCGTCGAGGTCATACACCTGGCCGGCCGCGATCTCCTGGTCGGCTTGATCCAGCAGAGAGTCGAGGTCCGTTTCGCGGGAATCG
>JANWHL010000248.1 GCA_025450405.1 Ktedonobacterales bacterium | reverse complement strand
GTCTGCCGGGATGACGATCTCAGGGAGGCGCTGCTCGCCGTCCTGGACGATGCCGGCTGCGCGGTGTCGCCGCTCGCGGAGACGCCCACGGTTGACACGCTCGACAGACCCGGCGGCCCCGCCAGCGAGGGCGTCTACACCGCCGCCATCTTCGATATCGGCCTGGGACGGCCAGACGATCTTGCCATGGTCAGTCCGCTCCTACGTCTGCCGGCGCTGCGTGGCGCCGCCGTCGCGCTGATGACGAGCGCGCCGCTCGACCGCCAGCCCACATGGCCTGCGGACACAGGCGCTGGACGCATCGTGGCCCTGCCGATGCCATTTGATCTCGGTAATCTCGAGGCCCTGGTGCTCGGCGCGCCGGCGGTTACCACGCCAGTTCGCGCGGCATAGGCCAGCTCGGCGCGAGGCGCCTGACCCGATTGGTCCGTCTGGATCCGAGACAGCAACAGAATGAAAGGAACCGGAGATGTCACAACGCATGGCGCCATTCTTCGACGCTGTCCGTGGTTTCGGTGACCGCACGCTGCGCGGCATTCTGCTGCGCGGCGTGGTCGCGTTCTGCGCCACCGCCGCCGCGGGCGTGCTCGGAGGCGTTATCGGCGCACAGGAGCTGACCGGGCGATGGCCCGTGCCGGGCGCGGTGGCGCTCATCATCGGGATCGCGCTGGCGGCCGGGACCGTGGCCGATCATCTGGTTATGGCCGTGTCGGTGCGGCGCGCTCTCAAGCGCCTACCGATCACATTGCCGATCGCGGTGAGCGGCACGGTGTGGGCGATCGTCCAGTCGAGCCTCGACTTCGGCGCGGTGGTCGATACCCTGACGGGCGCGAGGCGGCGCAAGCCACCAGCGACATAGACCCACACGAACGGTCTGTGCGCGGATGGTGGAGGACGTTCGCGGGCGGCCCGGAGCATTGTGCTCCGGGCCGCCTTTCCGCGTGTCGCCACCGCCGGCGGTCCGTGAGTGGCGAGCGGGCGTCACCGCCATGCGCACGCTGGCTTTGCCCGGACGGACCCTCGACCGGCTGGCCGCGCGTGGGGCCGTTGGACTATCCTTGCGCGAACGCCGATGGAAAGCTCTGTTTCCCCGCCCGCGCCTCCGCGCGCACCTGTTCCAGCGCCCGCACGGCGTGGGCCAGCGCGCAGGAGGTACAGACGCGTCCCTGGATCGTCCACGCGCCGCGGCCGTCATCCCACCCACGCGCCTCGAAGAGATCTCCCTCGCTGCCACACCAATCGCAGCGGCCGAATTCACTGAGCGGGCTGGTTGGCCCTGCCGTCTGCATGCTAAGCTCCTCCCACAATTCGTGGCGTTCGCGCGCTTACCCCGTACAACGGTGGCTCAAGACGCGAGTAACGACCAAGAGGGCGGCCGATGGCCTCTTCGCGCACTGGGACGTCCTGGCTGGCCGCTTGTGGCATTGGCCGCGATGCGTTACAATCGCCCCGCGGTCCGACAATCGCCCCGCGGTCCGCGACGCCGCCTCACCCGCCCGGCCAGGGCCGCCCGCCGCGGGTGTGACCGCCAGCCCCGTGCCGCCCGTGACGCTAGCACCCCGATGGGATCCGATGAGAAAGGAACGCCAGATGCGTGATACTCGCCGGACGTCCAGTTGGTGGTCCGCTCGACTCGGCGTGGCCCTCCTCTCCGTCCTCCTCTCCGTCCTCCTCACGGGCCTCCTCGCCGGCTGCGTATCCGGCGATGGCGCCACCGTCGTCCCCACATTCGCCAGCCTGCCCTCCCCGACACCCATCGAATCGCCGTGCGGCATCAGCCAGCAGCCGCCTGGGTCCACGGCGCGCCTCGGCGACCTCGACTTCCTTGGCATCTCGATCAGCAACCTCAGCTACCCCGCCGTCGCCCTTCCCGCCAGCACACCGCGCGCGCCCCTCCAGGTGGATACGCCCGTCTCGAACAACGTGTTCAGCGGGCAGAGCCAGCGGCTCGCCCACGCCCTACGTGTCAATCCCGTGCTCGGCGGCCATGGCAGTGGTCTGCTCTTCAGCGTGTGCAACGCGTCCGGCACGGCCAGCCATATCATCCAGGGCGTCAGCGTACGCATTGCCGCGCTGACTGCCCCCTCCGGAACACTGAGCGCCTGGAAGGCGTGCGACACCGCGTATTCCACCCAGCAACCACAGGGCGGCGGCGGCTGCGGCGGCTACGGCTATTTGGACGAGACCATGGGCGTCGCGTTTGGCGCCGGAGCGAGCGCTGGTGATGCGGCCAACGCCACCCAGGTCAGCTCGGGCAAGGCTGACGATGGTCCCTCACAGGCGGGGCCGCTCCCAGTCACGCTGGCACCTCACCAATCCCTGTCGTTTGACGTGCAGGTGGCCAAGCCCGCTACATCGGGCACCTATACCTTCGCGCTGGGTCTGCGCGCGGATGGCAAGGCGCCTGCCTGGCTCCCCGCGCTGGCGCCGATTGTTTACCTGCCCGCGTCACAGGTGCTGGCCTTCACCGGCGCCGCCTGCGCCACGCCCGCGATGAAGTCGCACATTCCCGCCGCCTCCAATCCGACGAGCTTCTACATCTGCCCCGCCTCATAGCGCCCCGCCTCATCAGGCGCCGCCCCGCCGCGCCGGTCCGCATGATACACTGGGCCGAGCGCCGCCCCGCCGGCCGCGCCTCCCTATGGCCCCCGTTTCGATGGCCCCCGATTCGTTGCCTCCGATTCGCCTATACGATCCCGCGGAAGGAGCAGGCCCCCGTGCCCTACGAGAACATCCTGGTCGAACGCGAAGCCCCCATCGCCACGGTCACCATCAACCGGCCCAACAAGCTAAACGCCATCAACTGGAGCGTGATCGCCGAGCTCGCCGATGCCCTGGAGGAGCTGGATCGCGACGACACCATCCGTTGCATCGTGCTCACCGGCGCTGGTGACCGCGCGTTTGTCGCCGGGGCCGACATCGCCGAGATGTCCGGCAAGAGCCCCATGGAGATGCTGGCCGGCGCCTTCGAGAACTGGGACCGCATCCGCCGCGTCCACAAGCCAATCATCGCCGCCGTCGGCGGCTACGCGCTGGGTGGTGGCGACGAGCTGGCCCTGCACGCCGATCTCATCATCGCCAGCGAAAAGGCCAAATTCGGCCAGCCCGAGATCCTCCTCGGCATCATGGCCGGCGCCGGCGGCACCCAGCGCCTGGCCCGCACCGTCGGCAAGTATCGCGCGATGGACCTCTGCCTCACCGGCCGCCAGGCCACGGCCCAAGAAATGCACGAGTGGGGCGTCGTCAACCGGATCGTCCCCGATGGCCAGCACCTCGAAGAGGCCAAGAAGCTCGCGGGCGAGATCGCCGCCAAAGCGCCACTGGCCGTCCGCCTGAATAAAGAAGCCATCCTCGCCGCGTACAACACGACCCTGGAGCAGGGCCTGGCCTACGAAAAGCGCCTCTTCGCCCTCCTCTTCTCCACCCAGGATCAGAAGGAAGGCATGGCCGCCTTCGTCGAGAAGCGCCAGGCCACATTCAAGGGCAGCTGATACTCCACGCGTCGCAGCGAATCCGCATCGCACTGGCGACCGCCATCCGTCCCCGTGGCGATTCCCTCGAAATTTGCCCGCCCCCCCGCGCGACCCGCCCGGCGCTTAGGATTAGACGCGGAACTTCAATTCCGCATGCCCGCCACCCCACCCCGCCCGCCCGGGGTCGGTCCCGTCCCAAGTCGGTTCGGTTGCCTCCGTCGGCGGCCAACACAAGCGTATCCGTCAAGTCGCATCCAGTAAGCCAGGAGACCCGCCATGGAAGAAGCCGTCATCCTCTCCGCCGTCCGCACCGCGATGGGGCGCTACGCCGGCGCGCTCAAAGACGTCCGCCCCGACGACCTGGCCGCGCTCGTGATCGCCGAGGCCGTGCGCCGCGCGGCCGCCCCCGCTGACGGCATCGAGGACGTGATTCTCGGCTGCGCCAACCAGGCCGGCGAGGACAACCGCAACGTCGCCCGCATGGCCCTCCTCCTGGCCGGCCTGCCGGTCACCGTCCCGGGCCAGACCGTGAACCGCCTCTGCGGTTCCGGCCTCCAGGCGGTCATCACCGCTGCCCACGCGATCGAAGCGGGCGAGGGCGACCTCTGGGTGGCTGGCGGTGTCGAGAGCATGACGCGCGCCCCCCTGGTGATGGGTAAACCCACGGCGGCCTTCCCGCGCGGCGAGATGCGCCTCCAGGACACCACTCTTGGCTGGCGCTTCGTCAACCCGCGGCTGGCCGAGATGCACCATCCCTACAGCATGGGGGAGACGGCCGAGAACGTCGCCGAGCGCCACCACGTCAGTCGCGAGGATCAAGACGCCTTCGCCCTGCGCAGCCAGCGCCGCGCCATAGCTGCCATCGACGCGGGACGCTTCAAGGACGAGATCGTGCCCGTGACCGTCCCCGCTGGTCGCGAGACCGCCGTGGTCGACACCGACGACCAGCCCCGGCGCGACACCACCCTGGAGAAGTTGGCCAAGCTGCGCCCCGTCTTCCGCGAGGGCGGCAGCGTGACCGCCGGCAACTCCTCTGGCATCAACGACGGTGCGGCGGCCCTGGTCCTTGCCTCGCGCACCCGTGCCGAGGCGCTCGGCGCGCGCCCGCGCGCCCGCATCGTCAGCTGCGCCGTGGCCGGCGTGGACCCCGCGTATATGGGGCTCGGCCCCATCCCGGCCACCCGCAAAGCGCTGGCGCGGGCCGGCCTCACCGTCGGCGATCTCGATCTCGTCGAGCTGAACGAGGCCTTCGCCGCCCAGTCCCTCCCCTGCATCCACGAGCTGGGCCTCGACCCCGAACGCGTGAACGTCAACGGCGGCGCCATCGCGCTGGGCCACCCCCTCGGGTGCAGCGGCGCCCGCCTGGTGGTCACCCTCCTGCACGAGCTGGAGCGGCGCGGCGGCCGCTACGGGCTCGCGACGATGTGCATCGGCGTGGGGCAGGGCATCGCCGCGGTCATCGAGCGGCTTTAGGCATGGCCGAGCTCACCATCGCGCTCCTCCAGATGTCTCCATGCGGCAACGACCAGGCCGCGAGCCAGGCAAAGGGCATGGACTTCTGCCGCCGCGCCCAGCGCATGGGCGCGGACATCGCGCTCTTCCCCGAGATGTGGAACATCGGCTACACCTATGGCGCGGAC
>JANWHL010000247.1 GCA_025450405.1 Ktedonobacterales bacterium | reverse complement strand
GGTCAGCCGCTCAGGATACGCCGCCGCCAGCGCGTAGCCAGCGCGCCAGCCCGCCGAGTAGCCCCAGAACGCGGCCCGCGGCAGGGCCAGCTCGTCGAGGACGGCGAGCATGTCCGCCACGTAGCGCGCGACGCGATGCGCCTCCAATCCGGCTGGCTTGTCGCTTTGCCCGTGGCCGCGATGGTCGAGCAGGATCAAGCGGAAGCCGGAGAGGCCGTCCACATACCCCGCTTCGCGCCACATGTTGTGGTCCCCGCCGCCACCGGTCTGGAGCACGAGCGGGAAGCCGTCGCCGGTGACTTCGTAGTAGATGCGGACGCCGTCGTTATTCGCGTAGGGCATGACAGTGCTCCCTTCTAGAGAAACCGCACCCCCAGCCCCCAGTGGGGGACCCCAGCCCCTCTCCCGCGAGGAGAGGGGCGCCGCGGCGAGGTCTATCCCTTCGTCGCGGCCGTCGCCGCGTCGAGCGCGAGGCGGGCGGCGAGGATGTGGGCGCAGGGGCCGCGGGACATGAGGTTGGCCTCGAAGAAGGGGCAGGCGCAGCGGCCGAAGCGGACGCGGCCGGTGTCGTCCACGGCGACGGTGACGGGGTACGAGGCGGCGCCGTCGCGCACGGTGGCTTCGGCGCGGGTCTCCTGGCGGCCCTGGCCGGGTGTGGGCGGGTGGATGTCGCGCAGGGTGACGCCGCCAGCGTCCACCAACTGGCGCGCCGCCGCCAGACGTGGGTCGGGGGCGAAGAGGGTGTCGACGTCGAGCGGGGCGGCGAAGAGCTCGCGCAGGCGATAGCGGCCGGTCGTTGGGTCGGCCATCACGCGGCCGGCGCGGCAGAGCTGGAAGAGCGCGCGCTCCACCACGCGGTCGGGGATGCTGGTCTCGCCGGCGATGGTGCGGACGGAGGCGACGAGGTGCTCGCCCAAGAAGGCGTAGACGCGCTCCACCTGGCGCGGATCGGGCGCGGCGCGAGGGGCCAGCAGGTCGAACGCGGCGTCCTTCGACCATTCGCTGGTGGTCCAGCCCGAGAGCACGAGCGTCAGGTCGTAGGGGCCGCAGTGGCAGGTGTAGAGGTGGGGCAGGCCGCGGCCGAGGACGCCCACGGTCACGCGGTCGGCGTAGGGCAGGACGCCCTGGAGCAGGCTCAGGCGCTTGCGGCCCCAGACGCGGACGGTGCGCTCATAGCCGGTGTAGACCGCGTCGCGCAGGGTGAAGTGCTGCTCCCACGGCTCCAGCACCAGGGTGATGGGCTCGCCACCGCGCAGCTCGTAGCGCATGCCGTAGGGCGGCCGGCGCACTTTGTGCTCTTGCTGGTAGGCAAGCACGGAGAGGAGATCGACGGGATGGATGTCGAAGCTGAAGCGGGGCATGGTCAGGGCGCCCTGGACCTGGAGGAAGCCCTTGACCCAGTCGTCGGGGATGTCCACCTTGCGCTCGAAATGCTCCTGGGTGCCGGAGCCAACGGCCGTGGTGACGCCGAAGCCGCCCGCGCCGACGCTGAAGCTGGTGCGGCGCGCGCCGCGGAGGCGCTGGAGGGCACCGCGCAGGTCGGCGTTGAAGTCGATGTTGGTGGTGCCGTAGCGCACCTCGCCCTCGGGCTCGAAGGCGGTGAGCGGTGTGGCCAGCCGGAGGTAGCTCGATTGGTCGGGGCTGAACGCTTCGAGGAAGAGCTGGTCGTGATGGACGGTGATGACCGGGTCCAGCGTGCCGGATTCGTCCTCGCCATATGAGCGGGTCTCGGCGGCCACGCCGTCGTAGAGCGCGAGCAGGAGCTGGCGCAGGAGCAGGGGGTCGCGGACGCGTCCCTGGAAGGCGACGGGTCGGCGCCGCAGGTTGGCGGCGAAGTCGAGCGCCGCCGCACCCAGGGTGGTGGCGAGGGTGGTGCGGTGATCGTACGCGAGCGCGACTTCCATCGTGGTGCCTCCTCAGGAGTTCACAATGAGGACCAGGAGTTCACAATGAGGACACAGAGGAATCGGAGGAACCGGAGAGAGACGGTGAAATGAACCGCGGAGGACGCCGAGAGGACGCAGAGGAGGGAAGGAGTACGGAGAGGGTCCTCTCCCCCAACCTCTCCCCGTTGCGACGGGAGAGGGGAGGCACGTCGAGGACCGCGACGCGCGACACCGAGGGGAACCAGAACCGAGGCGGCCATGATTGGCCGGCCCACGGACGAAGGGCATGGATGCCTGGTGATCGGCTTGGGGACCTACCTCTCCGCTGTGGCGTGGCGTAGGCGAACGTAGCTGACCATGACGCGGTCGGCGATGGCGCGTTTTGAGCGGTAGTGGAGCGCTTCGCCGAGCACGGGGGCGATCGCCGCGGCGGCTGGGCCGCCCAGGCGGGCCGCGCGCTCGAGGACGCGGAGCGCCAGGCGCTTGTGGTTGCGGCGAGCGGGACCCAGCAGCAGAGCGCGCAGGGTGGTGAGGTTCTCCAGCGCGCGCTGGGCCACCTCCGGGCCCTCGGCGTCGTCGCCATCGGCCAGGGCGGTGAGCGCGACGAGCTGGGCGTACATATTGGGGGACTCCAGCAGGTCGCGGATGCCTTCCGGCGAGCGCCGCCAGACGGGGCGCTGTTCGCGGAAGAGGTAGGAGAAGGCCGGGTTGTGCTCGACGCCGCGCTTGAAGGTGGTGATGTCGTCGGGCTCCAGGCGGCCGAGAATGTTCGCGGCGCGGCGGACGTAGTCCGTCGGGGACTGGGAGCCGAGGCGCGCCAGCCGCTCCGTGATGGCCGCTCCGATGCGCTCCAGGTCGGCGCGCGACTGGGCGTTGGGCTTGCGCCAACGCTGGGTGATCGGTCCGGGGTAGGCGGCCTCGACCAGGCGGTCGCCCTGGCGCAGCAGGAGGGTGGTCAGGTAGTCCAGCAGCTCCTCGTCGTG
Organism: Ktedonobacterales bacterium; assembly: GCA_025450405.1. Taxonomy (GTDB): domain Bacteria; phylum Chloroflexota; class Ktedonobacteria; order Ktedonobacterales; family JADMIN01; genus JANWHL01. The sequence continues at coordinate 3,662 of JANWHL010000247.1, read as the reverse complement.
GGCCCGCTCGGCCGCGGCGTAGAGGGCGAGGTCGGTGCGTTTGAGGGTGCGCTCCAGGAACGGGCGCGCCGCCGCTGGATCGTGCTGATAGAGCCCCAGCGCTATGGGTTGATCGAGCTGCCAGTGGGACGTGCGGCCGGAGGCGGGGGGTGTGCGGCGCCACAGGGCCGCGGCGAAGGCGTCGCCGGATGGTGGATGATCGGCCAGCGCGCGCAGCGCTTTGTTCCAGGTGCGCGGGTCGCCAACGTGGAAGAACAGCCGCCAGTAGATCCCATCGTCGTCTAGATGGTGGGCGGCTTCCAGCAGCGACTCGGGCGCGCTCGCCGCGATCCAGGTTTCGTTCTCCTGGATGTAGGGCAGGACGGCGGCGCCGTAGCGCTTCACGTAGTCGGCGAGGACGTTGCCGTCGAGGCCGTCGGGGTGGTCGAGCTGGCGGCGGCGCAGCTCGCCGGCCACCGCGTCCGCCGGCACCCGCTGGCGCAGGAGGGCGGTCACCGCTGCTTCCCACTCGTCGTGGGAGGCCACCTGACGGAAGATCGCCCAGTAGAGGTCATCGTCGCCATGCGCCAGCACCGCGTCGCGGACCTGGGTGTAGGGGCGCTCGGTGCCGTCCGCGGGCTTGCGGATGTGGCGGCGGAGGAAGGCGCGGAGCTGCTCGGGATTGCGGCGGTAGAGGGCGAGGGCGACGTCTTCGTTCAGGGCGAGGGGATCGACATCGCGCCGGGTGACGGCGCGCGCGACCTCGGTGTCGGCCATTGGCGCGGCGGCCAGGGCCAGCAGCTCGGCGTTCCAGGTGGCGGGGTCGGCCACTTTGCGGTAGAGGCCGGTGAAGAGCGTGTCGTGGCCGGCGGCCTCGATCTCGGGCAGGAGGGCGCGGATCACTTCGGCATGGCCGGTGTCGAGGTGGCGGAGGAGGAACGGCTCGAAGAAGAGGGCGCCGCGGCGCGTGAGGGCGGGTGCCCAGAGGTCGGCGCGGCCGGCGAAGCCGGGCTCCTGGGCCAGGGTTTCGAGCTCGCGGAGGAGTGCGCCGCGGTCAAGCCCGGCGGCGAGCAGGGCGGCCACGCGGGCGCGCATCGCGCCGGCCGCGCCGGTGGGGGTGCCCGCGTCCATCGCGGCGTCTTCGCCCATGGTAGTTGCCTCCGATCGGCGGAGAGAGAGACGTTCACAGGGAGGAGGGGAGGATAAGGGAGGGAGGAGGAGGACCGGATGAAACCACAGAGAACACCGAGCACACGGAGGAGGAGAACGGCCGCGGCCATGAATCGCCGGCCCACGCGGTCGGAGGCCATAATTGGCTGGGACGCGATGACCGTGCCATCAACGTGTCTCTGGGCGGGTTGGGTTGGCCGGAACCGCGCCGCCAGTCTAGCATGCGGTAGGCTCGCGATCAAGCGCTGGGGACCTCACCCCCGAGCCCCCAGTGGGGGACGCCCCCTCTCCCGCGAGGAGAGGGGGAGTCGGCCTCGAGTATGCCGGAGCGCGGCTACATGATGTGGAAATGGGGCGTCTTCTCGATGGTCTCCATGGCTTCATCCAGGGTGAGGTCGCTGAAAACCTGCCACCACTGGCCGGTGTGGCGCATGTAGGCCAGGTGGAAGCGGTCGCCACCGGCGTACTCCAGCCGGGTGAAGCGGACTTCGAAGGTGGGTGAGATGGCGTCTGGGAATGGACTCGTGTAGATCGCGCAGAAGTAGAGATAGCTCCGGAACCAAGTGGTGTGGATGTCGGTGATGTAGTTGAACTGGGGATTTTCCAGGGGCGGCTTGAGCGCTTCGGGCTTGAAGACGGTCTCGACGAGCGCGTTGGCGCGCGCCTCTGCCTCCGCCTTGAGTGCGGGCGGGATCTTCGACTTGGGCGGCTTCTTGGGGCTGTACACCCAGATCTTCGCCGGCCGCTTTGGTCGTTTTGCCAAGGTGTAGTGGTCCCCTTTCGTGTTGGGCGCTGTCGCGGTGGGTCCGCGCCGCCGCGTCGGGCTACGAAATAGGCGGTTCAGAACCGTTCTACGTCGTTTGGCATTGTGAAGCAGTCGTACGGGCATGCCGCGGTTTGCCGCGGCGATCACTGTGTGGGGTGATGGAAAAGGCTGGGTGGGACCGGGTTGTCGGGCTGATCGGGGCGTGAACCATGCGGCATCTCCCTGCCGATTGGTGGCGGCACGTGCGATGGCGAACAACGGGCGGCGAATAACGAGGCCAGAAGCGATCCTATATCGAGCATAGATCGGTGGGGCGGGCGGCACAAGGGGCGGCGGAGCCGGGAGGCGAAAGTGGGGGCGTAGGGTGGGTAGGAGTGACGGGGCGCGGAGGTCCTCTCCCCCAGCCCCTGGGGTCCTCTTCCCCAGCCCCTCCCCATCGCAATGGGGAGGGGGGCCGCGTCGTGGCGCGGGCGACGGATGGCGGGCGGATCCTGTGGCGCGGATGCGGAGTTGAAGTTCCGCGTCTCATCCTGAGCTTCAGGTGGGTCGTGGGGAACGGGCACGCGGGGTGAGCGCCTCAGGCGAGGGCGAGCGCGGTGCGCGAGGACCGGCCGCGCGGCGATGGCCGCCGGAGCACGGCCGCTGATGGCGAGCGTGGTGGTCGAGCAAGGAGGCGCCGGAAAGGTGTCCGCTCGTAATCCCCGCCCACCCTCCGACGCGTCTCGATTGGGCTTTTGCCGCGAGACGGCATTTATATGACATGGTGGAGATTCGTGGTGACCCTGGTGGTTGAAACCGGGGCTGGGCGTCCACCGGACCGGGCGTCCACCGGACCGGGCGTCCACCGGACGCCCCTACACGGCCCGCGGCCACGCAGTCCCCCTGCGGGGACTCTCCAGGTTCGGTATGAGGTTGACGCGTATGGGGGTCCAAGCGGACGCCACCATTTGGCCAGCGGCCGCGAAGTTCGACGTCGTGTCCTGGTTGTGCTCAACCGGTTGTCTCGTCGAGTGCCCCGTCGATAGCTTCTTCCAGGGTGAGTGCGCGGCCCGCGGCGAATGCGGCCGCCCACCGCTCCTCGCCCATGCGCGCCCGTGCCGGGGCCACCATCCGCTCTACGTCTCTCCACAACGTGGTCGATGGTGGCGCACCGATGGTCTCGCGCTGTGCGGTCGTCGCGCCCAGTAATCGTGCCGCGCGTTCTCCGCCGCCCGCCGCTCCAATGGTCATTGCCAGACTTTCCAGCGCCTCGGCGGTGCGCCGCTCGTTGCCGAGCGCCCAGAACAGTGTCAGGGCTTCGCGTCCCAGGCTGAGCGCCCGGGTGAAGTCTCCCTGATGCGCGGCGACCCACCCGAGGCTCATCAGGCAGGAGGCCGACCGGAAGCGGTCGCCGCGCGACCGGCTGAGCGTGAGGGCTTCATCGAAGCGCGTGACCGCGTCGTCCCAGGCGCCTTCAAAGTAGGCCAGCACGCCGAGATTGTTGAGCGCCCGCGCGGCACTTCGCGGATTTCCCGCCGCGCGCGCGAGGGCCAGGCTCTCCTCCAGGTAGGCCGTCGCGTGTGGCGTATCGTGCTGATGCGCCGCTAAGATGCCGAGCGAACCAAGCGCCTCGAAGGTGGTCCGGCGGTCACCTTGTTCACGCGCCAGGGTCAGCGCCGCTTCCAGCCGATTGCGCGCGGTCGCGGAGTCGCCCTGGCCGAGCGCGAGCTCGCCCGCCCCCAGGAGGGCGCGCGGTCGCACGTCCGCC
>JANWHL010000246.1 GCA_025450405.1 Ktedonobacterales bacterium | reverse complement strand
GACGGCGATTCAGACGTGCCCCAGGGTGGATAAGGGGCGGGATTCTGTGGACAAGTCCACCGAGATGTGCATAAGTCGGCGCGCCACGCGACCAGTTCGGGCACCTCAAAGGCGCCGATATCCGGTGGATAACGCTGTGGATAAGTGGCGCTGGATGTGGATAAGTCGCCCCTAATCCCACGTGGCGGCTTTGCGTATACATAGCTGAGATTCCTTTGGTTACAGGCGATTTTTGTCCACGCTCACTGGGTGCGCAATTATCAGGCTGGGAATATCGACCTTGCTTCCGATGCCCTACGGCGCACGGAGCAACCTCGCTTCACAGCAATATAGCCGAGCCGTATACTGGTCACGGCTCGGCTGAACATGAGCAAGCGTTGCGCGGGAGGGAAATAGCATGTCACAGAGTCAGCGCAAAGTGGGCGGAGTGCGACGTGCACAGGTCAGACTCTGGAAGACAGGGTATGTACTGCGCATTGCCCTTATCGGTGGCGTCATCGCACTTGCGGCTTTGGGGGCAAGGCAGCCGATCGCCAGTGCGATTGTGGTCGGAGTCACACTGCTCGCCTGTGTTGTCGCGGCTCGTTCCACTATGCGGTGGGACAAAAATAAACGCGTGGTTGATCTGACGCCCTCTCAAGCACCGTCGATCCCGCGGCAATATGATCCCGCGCACAGTGAGCCGTGGCACTCAGAGCCCTGGCGACCGTAGCGTGCCCGTGCTGAGGCGATTGAACGCGGGCTCAATGCCCAGAACGTAGAAGATCTGTATCAGTCGGCGCCCTGCTCATGGAGCAAGACGAGCAGTGGACCACCGGCCGGCGCTACTTCGACATGACCCCTACTGGCAGTGGCAGGCCACCCAGGAACCGGAGGCGTCCTCCTCATACACCCCTTATAGGTCGTCCTTGTCCGTCTACCGGGAAGGACAAAGTACAGAATGTTTTGGACTTGACTCTGGCCGACCACCTTTCCAATCATCAACACACCACGACCATTGTAGACATCTCTGTGGACAACGCCGTGGACGCGTCGTAGACAGATATGGACGCCGCTACCGATCATCCCCACAGCCCGTGGATAACCCCGTGGATGCCATGGGGATAGGCCGGGATATCTCCGATGGCCATCCACCACGCCCGTGGATAGCTCTGTGGGCGGTCCGTGGACACTGTGGATGGCGGCGGGGACTTACCCACAAGCATCCACGGACACCGGCGAGATATCCGCAGGCAACAGGACCAGTTCTCCACGCGTTGGGCCGCGAACCCGTGCCGAAGTCATCGCCCTCGGTGTCCGTCCACGCCTGGCCGCGCGCACCCCTCACCGGCGGTGACGCGACGGTTATCCCCACTATCCACAGCCCCTATGACTATCTACGACTATGATCTCTCTATCTCTTGAATATAATGAGATCAGATCTGGGAATCAGAGCCTCCCACATGCGACCGCGAGGAATATCCACACCACCATGACCGCACCATCATCCCCCTGCATCGAGCGCGTTCAACCGGCGGAAGAGCACACCCTGCTCCCACATCTGATCGCGCTCTTGCGCGATGCCACGGAGAGCGGCGGCTCGATCGGCTTTCTCCCGCCCTTGAGCACGGAGACGGCTGGGGTGTATTGGCGCAAAGTCTTCGCGGAGATGGCCCAGGACACCTGTACGCTGCTCGTGGCGCGCGAGGCGGGCCAGGTGGCGGGCCGCGAAGCCGGCCAGGTCCTCGGCGCGGTCCAGCTGGCCCTGGTGATGTGGCCAAACGCGCCGCACCGAGCTGAAGTGCGCAAGCTCCTGGTCCTCACCAGTCACCGCCGGCGGGGCATCGGGCGCGCGCTCATGGACGCCGTCGAGCGGGCCGCGGATGCCGCCGGCCGGACCTTGCTCGTCCTCGACACGCGTCAGGGCGACGCCGCCGAACGCCTCTATCGCGCGCTGGATTACCAGGAGGTGGGCGTCGTCCCCGGTTGGTGCCGCGACACGCATGGCGCGCCCGACAGCACGGTGATCTTCTACAAGCACCTCCCACCAGCGGCGCCACTCACGAAGACGCCCCCACCGGCGTGATGAACGTGCTCGTCAGCGTGGCGCTCCAGAGCGTGGTTGGGCCTACCCAATACGACATCTGGGTGTTCGGGTCCAGCGCCAGCAGGAGCCGCCGGCCACCCAGGGTATCCTCGCCATACGCCAGCAGGGAGTGGTTGTAGGTGCCATCGGGGGTGCGCACCATATTCAGGATAACTGGCTGATCGTATGCGATGGCACGGGCCGCGCGGTCGAAGTCCAGGCCCACGATCGTCTGCGCCCGGACGCGCAGGTGCTCGATGGCCGCCACCCGCGTGATCGCCTCATCCAGCAAGGTCCCGCGCCCCGGCGATCCCACATAGGCCCACCAGGGTGGCCCCCGGCGCGGCGCGGAGTAATCCGCCGCTTGGCTCAGATCGAGGGCAATCAGCGCCTGGGGAAGCCCGTCGCCATAGAAATTGAGCACCGCCGCGGCGTCGACGAGTGTACAGCGGTACCCAAAGTTGATGGGATGCTCCAGCCAGCCCGGAACACGGAAGGAGAGACCTAGCGGCGCCAGCGGAATGACGTGCCACTGGTGCGGGATGGTGTCACGCGCGGTTGCCGCGGGCCATCCGAGCCCCGAGAGCATCACCAGGATGCCCAGCGCTCCCGCCAGGATAATCACCTCCAGTGGACGCGACACCACGGTCCCTTCGCGCCTACCACGGTCCCTGCTCATGCCAAAGAATCCCCGCTCGCTGTCTCTATCGCGCTGGCGGGAACACGACACTCCCCGGTGTCGCGGTTTACGCGCCCGCCTCACCCGCGAGCCGGGCAGTCAATGCCGCCAGTGTGGGTCGTCCCCGCGCGCCGTCCCCGCACGTCGCCGCATGGACCCGAACGCAGGAGGCATACCACCGACGCCCCGGCGGGTTGGCTGCCAGGGCGTCGCGGACGGTGCGGGAGCGCGCCGGGCGGTGCGGTCCGGCGTCGGGAGCCTATTCTTCCGGCGGGCCGTCGGCCTCGCTGCCCATGCGCCCGGCCGGGCGAACGGCGTCCAGGGCGTCCAGCACGCGCGCGATATCCGCCGCCACCTCGGCCAGCAGGTGCGGCAGCCAGTCCTCCGGGTGGGGCTCGTCCCGCTCGTCACGGTCACCATAGTCGCCGCGATGCCGCTGCCCGAGCGTGGTGTGGCCGCTCAGGCGCTCGCCGCTGGCGTGGAAGCCGCTGACGCCCTCGGGATCCCACAGCGGCAGCTCCACACGTTGCTGGAGCGTCAGGACATCCGCCTGGAGGCCGTTCTCGCCCGTGACCAGCGCCAGGTTGGGTTGGGTCTCCACGGCGCGGCTGCTGTGCTCCGAAGCGCGCAGCTTCAGCAGGCGCATCGTCGTCTGGAGCTCAGCCAGGGTCGCGCGATTCATGGGCATGTTGCGCAGGGGCTGCGTATACGAGAGATCGAGGGTGAGAGGCAGGACCTCGTCAGTCTGGAGGTGCGGGCAGGCGTCGTCGGGCTCGTGGAAGAAATCGCAGATGCCCTCGGCGCCATCAATCGACAGCACAGTGTCCAGAGGACCCCAGGCGCATGACACCGTGCAGGCGGCGTGATTTTCGGCCTCTTCGCAGGAGCCGGCGTGCACCGTGCAGGCGAACTCGCGTTCCAGGGTCTGGGTGTTAAGCCAGAACTCCGGATGCGCCGAGAGCCCGACCTCCTCAATCGCGCTCAGCAGCATGTCCGTGATGTCTTCGTAGGTCACCATGCCCGTCTGCTCCTCACTCGACCACCACGCCGCCGTGTCGAGCCCGCATCGAGCGTTTCTCGCTCGCATTCAGCTCGCGGCGCGGTCCTCGCGCGGTCCTCGCGCGGCCGGCGCGCGCCGCTCGTGCGTGCCGCTCGTGCGTGCCTGATCATACAAGCGGGCCGGGCCGGTGTCAATTCTGGCGGACGGCGTGTATCTCGCGACTCGCACGCGGCGTGCCCGGACCGATACCGCTCCCGCGATGGCGAACCGCCATGGCGGCGAACCGCGATGATCCGCGATGATCCGCGCGGCAGTGTGCCGGTGTGTGCTACCGTGTCGCCAGGGAGGAGCCGGCACCCATGGACGCTGACTTCGAGGACGACTTCGACGGCGCGACCCTCAACCCGCGCTGGTTCCTCACCCGCCCCGGCGGCGGCACGGTCGGCGCCTCGCGCTCGGTGCTGCGTCTCGCCATCCCCGCCTCTCGCGCGAGCGTCTACGCCAACGCCCAGATTGACGATTACGACCACCAGCCGCGCCGGGCGTATCGCTGGCGGCCGCCACTGCGGCTCGCCGTGCGCGCCCGCGCCTCGGCGCCCCAACATCCACCCGCACCGCCCGCCCTGGCGAACCCTGTCACTATCGCTGACGCCGCCATCACGTTGCGCGGGACCGCCGGCTTTGGCTTCTGGAACTACCCATTCGCGCCCACCGGCGCTGTGCTGGCGCCGCCCGAAGCGGTCTGGTTCTTCTACGCCTCGCCGCCCTCCAACATGGCGCTGGTCCCCGGCGTGCCGGGCTGGGGCTGGAAGGCCCAGGTGGTCCACGCCCGGCGCTGGGGTGCGCTCGCCGCACTGCCCCCGGCGCTGGCGACCGTTGCCTGGGCGCGCCTCACCGGTCACATGGCGCCTGCCGCGGCCTGGGTGCGGCTCCTGAGCGGCGCCGTAGAGGCCCATCTGGCGCCCGATCTCGCCGATTGGCATGAGTATGTGCTGGAGTGGCGTCAGGAAGCCGCGCGCTTCCTGGTGGACGGCGTGGTGATGCTGACCGTCCCCGACCCGCCGCGCGGCCCGCTGGGCTTCGTCGCCTGGATCGACAATCAGTTCGCGGTCGCCACGCCGCGGGGCACGCTGCGCTTCGGCGCGCTGGACACCCCAGCCCAGTGGCTGGAGTTGGCCTACATCCGCGCCACGCGCGGGTGACGGCGCTCGCCGCCCGCGCAGTGGGTCTCGGCGGCTTCCCCTTCCCGCGTGCGGTATGCTTATGCGTGGGGGACGGCTGATCCGTCCGCGCGGTTCGCCCGATCATCCGCTCGCCAACGTGTACTCCTTTTGGTGATCGTCTCCGCGCCATCTCCACACCGGCGATCGGCCGATTCGACTAGCACAAACACGGGTCGCGGAACCCGCTTGGAGGACTCATGTTGCCTGGTGCCCGCTACGTTTCGATGCTGTTGCGCGGCGGCTTCCTGCTCGCCCTGATCATCGGCTTCGGCTTCTGGTTTGGCTGGTGGACACCCAGCGGCGCCATCGTGCTGATCCACATGCTGCTCGGCCTGATCGTCATCGGCTCGGTCTGGTATCTCGGTCTGGCGCAGGCGCAGCGCGGCGGCGGCAGCCTGGGCCTCACGATCGGCACCTTCGTCGTGGGGCTGCTGCTCGCGATCGTGGGGCTGACCCAGGAGCGGCTCTTCGGGTCTCTCCCCATGGTCGCCGTCCAGATCACGCACCTGCTGCTCGCGGTCCTGGCCGTCGGCCTTGGCGAAATGTGCGTCCGGCGCATCCGCGGCGCCGGTCCGGCCACGGCCCCGGCGACACGCTCTCGCGGCTGACGCGGGTTTCCCGCACACGAAGCGACCCCTCTGAGGAGGCATTCCATGCCCGGAGCGCGCGTCCTCATCACCTACGGCCAACCCGATCGCGATTTCGCCCGGCAGCTCGCCGCCGATCTGCGCGACGCGGGGATCGCCGTCGAGGTGGACGCGCCGCCCGAGGCCGCGGATGACGTCCTCAGTGCCGTGGCCGACCGGTTGGGGCGCTGCCAGTGGCAGGTGCTCGTGTTCTCGCCGGCCGCGTTCGCGTCGCCACTCGTCCAGATCGAGGCGAACACCGCCCTGCTCTATACCGCGCGCGGCCGTCTGCGCGGTATTCTGCCCGTGCTGGCCGCGCCCTGCGCACCGGAGACTATCCCGCCCACCCTGGCCGGTCTTCCGCGTCTCGACGCGGTCGCCGACTACCGGGGAACTCTCCTGCGCCTGCTCGATACGCTCGATCTCACCCCGCCAGCCGCCCCACCCGTCTCTGGACCCGGAGCCTCGGGCACGCATGCCGCGCATGCCGGCCTGGATCTCGTGCCGGTGCGCGTCGAGTCCGGCCCACCCGAGCGCGTGGTGCTCCCGCCCGAGCTTACTCGCCTTGGCCTCGCTGGCTGGCTGATCGCCGGCTCCGAGGTAATCCTGCCCGCGCCGCGACCTGTCCCCGCCGGCTCCTTCCGGATGGGCGGCACGGTTTCCACTGATGAGGCGCCGCCCCACCAGGTGGCGCTCGGCGCCTATGCCATCGGAGCCTATCCAGTCACCGTGGCCGAGTACGCCTGCTTCGTGCGCGCCGGCTATCCGGCTCCCTCGGGCCGCCACATCGATTGGATCGGCCAGATGAGCCGGCTCGACCGGCCCATCGTCAACATCACCTGGCACGATGCCCTGGCCTACGTCGCCTGGCTCGCCGCGCGCACCGGCCAGCCCTGGCACGTGGCCACCGAGGCGGAATGGGAGAAGGCCGCGCGCTATGACCCCGCCTCCGGGAGCTCCCGCGAGTACCCCTGGGGCGACGAGTTCGACAGCACCCGCTGCAACACGCGCGAGAGCAGCATTGGCACCACCACGCGTGTGGACCTCTATCCCGCCGGCGCCAGTCCCGCTGGCGCGCTCGACATGGCGGGCAATGTCTGGGAGTGGACCAGCAGCCTCTTTCAGCGGTACCCCTACGACCCCGCTGGCGGCCGCGAGCTTCTCGATACTCCCGGACCGCGCGTCATGCGCGGCGGCTCCTGCGACGATGGCGCCGATCATGCTCGGCCGGCGTTCCGCCTGGGCGGCGCGCCCGACACGCTCGCGCGCAACATCGGCTTCCGGCTGGCCCTCGCCGCGCCGGAGCGGCTATTGCTCGGCTAGCTCCGCGCGTTGACCTTCGCCACGCCCGGTACGTCCCTACCACAGATCCCCACTGCCGCGGTATCCGCCGCGGTGATCCGCCGCCGACACCGCCCGCGTATCCAACGATAATGCGGGCATCCGATAGTGCGGGCATCGTGTCGCGCGCGTTTGGCGGCGCCACATCGCCGCCCTTGCCCGTGGCATCCCTCTCCCCCGATGGGGGGAAGATCGCGTCTCTTCCGCTCCTCTGTGTCCCCATTATGAGCACTTCCCCTCCGCGCCCCTCGCTGGAGAACGGTTGGTAGTGAGGCTCTTCGCGCCCAAGAGACGCGGCTGGGAGAGGAGGCGCGCATGACATGGTCGAACATGCCGTCCGGCGAGCGGGTCGCACCCACCCCAACGTACCGCGTGCGGGCCGTGGCCGTCGGCAATCGCTTCGATGTCGCCGCCGCGACGGAGGAGAACTTTGTCGCCGAGCTGGCGCGCGTCGTCGGCCTCGCGGCGCCCTATCTGGTCTCGGATCGCCCCAACCTGCTGGTGTTGGGCGAGCTGCTTGGGCTGCCTGGCGCGCTGGTCGGCCGCCGTGGCGGTCTCGCCCGCCGCGCCACTACCGCGCGCGGCGCCCTCACCCTGCTAGCCCTGGCGTACCTGCCCCGCGTTCTGCACTACCGGCGTCGCTGGCCGGGCGTCTCCCTGGCCCGCGCGCTGCTGCTCGCCCGCACCGATGCCCTCTATCGGTCGTTCGCCGCCGCGCTCGCGCGTCAGGCCGCGCTCCACGCCACCCACGTGGTCGCCACCACCCTGGCTCCGCGCGTGCGCCGCTCGCTGGACCCCGCGGATATCGCGCGCTTTGGCCGCCCGGGCGCGGGCGAGGTCTATCTGCCCACCGGCCCCGAGGTCTACAACGCCGCCCTGGTCTTCGGCCCTGACGGCACCCAGCTCGGCCGCGTGGACAAGGTCTTCCTCACCGCCGACGAGCGCCGCCTCCTCGATCTCACCCCCGGCCGCCTGGAGGATGTACCCGTCATCGCCACCGCCGCCGGACGCCTGGGCGTGGCCATCAGCCTGGACGCCTTCACCCCCGCGTATCTGCGCCATCTCGCCGCTCACGGCGCCGAGATCGTCGTCCAGCCCGACGCTAACGATCAGCTCTGGACCGCCCCCTCCCAGACCTGCGACTGGCAGCCACAAGAATGGCTCAACGCCGTCCTTGGCTCGGTCCAGCCCGCCTATCCGGGCCTCCGCTACAACGTCTGCGCCATGCAAACCGGCCTCTTCTTCGACCGCGTCTTCGACGGCCAGAGCAGCATCACCGCGGCGGCCGACGCGCCTCCCGATCCCGCCCCCAACTTCGTCGGCAACGACGGCTTCTACGACACACGCACCGGCGAACTGTTCCTCGGCCGTATGCTCGCCGTCGCTCCCTGGGTGGCCAATGACCCCGGCATCGCCCATCCCCGCCTCGAGCTGGCCGAGCGCCGCGCCCAGCTCGCCGCCGTCGGCTCTCAGCTGCTCCCCGGCCGCAAGCGCGCGGGGGCGTTCCGCGAGTCCGTCATCTGGGCGAATCTAGATCTATGACGGGGTGCCCGCTGGCGAAGGGACCCCGCGGCGACGCTCTCCCCGGCGAACCGCGAAGGTACAACGCGACGGTACAATGGGCGTTGGACGATCCTGAAGACGTTGACCCGCCAGCCACTATCGCCAGGGACTTCCTGGCGGCTGTTGGTCCGGTCGGTTGTGGATGATGTCGAACGTTTGACATGGGTAGCGAGTCGCAAAGGGAGTCCGCCATGGAAATCAGCGCGCGCAATCAACTGCCAGGAACGGTGAAATCGGTGACCCTTGGCGGCGTGATGGCCGAAGTGGTCGTGGATGTCGCCGGCCATGAGGTCGTCTCGGCCATTACCCGCACATCCGCGGAGCGCCTCAACCTTCAGGTTGGCGATCAGGTCACCGTCATCATCAAGTCCACCGAAGTCATGATCGGCAAGTCATGATCGGGCTCCGGTCACCCTAGATTTGCCGGGCCTGGCGCGAGAGCGGGTGCCCCTTGGCCCGCAGGTCCAGGCGGTTGAACCAGCCGAAGGCCGTCTGGCGCGCCTCCAACTGGCGCGCCTCCAGCCGCGCTTCCAGCGTGTCCAGGATCTGGCGCGCCGCCTCGGGGCTGGAGAGCTCGCCGAAGAGGTGCGCGAACGAATGCAACACGACGATTGGCACCTTGAGCTGGCGAGCCACCCGCTCCACCGCCTCTGCCGCACGCTCGGCCACGCCCTCTGGGTCTGACTCGTCGGCTTTCTCGGACTGCGCGAAGACCACCAACGCGTCGTCCACCTCCACCGCGGGCGGTTCGGCGTCGGCCACGCGCGAGCGGCCGCGCTCCGTTGGCGTGGCGGCGAAATGATCGACGTGCCAGATCAGCAGGCGCATGTGGAGCATCCTCTCGCGCACTGGTGCGCGTGTCGCGCGCTCCAGTATAGCGCACACCACCACGGCCGGTGGCGCCGCCGCGGCATACATCGCCCGGCGGCCGCGCGTTTGTTGGCTGGCCCACGCGCATGGCATGCTGTTTGCCCACTACGATCCGCGTTGGCCGAGCGAATAGCGGTCCGCAAGACGGAAGGAGCGACACGCGTGGAGCCAGTGATCACGTTGTTCGAGCGCGAACCCGCGCCCATCTCCGATCTCCCGCCGGCGCTCGCGGAGCGCTACGGCGGCGGTCTCGCGCTGCCACGGGCCGGTCACGGTGACCGGCCGCCCGTCGTGGCGAACTTCGTCGCGACGATCGACGGCGTGATCTCATTCGCCGAGCCGGGCCTCAGCGGTGGTGGCGAGGTCAGCGGCTTCAACGAGCCCGATCGCTTCCTCATGGGGCTGCTGCGCGCCGCCGTGGGTGCGGTTATCTTCGGCGCCGGCACGCTCCGGGACGATGCTGAGCATGTGCGCGTCGCCCCCTACATCTATCCCGAGCTGGCCGACGCGTACGCCGAGCTGCGCCATTCGCTCGGCTACACCACCCCGCATCCGCTCAACGTCGTCGTCACCGCCAGTGGCCGCGTGGACCTCGATCAGGCGACCTTCCACTATCCGAACCTGCGTGTGCTGATCGCCACGACCCACGCCGGTCTGGAGCGATTGGCCGGCGCGACCCTACCACCTGGCGTGGAGGCCCGCGCGATCGGTGGCGCTCACGCCGCCGCTGATCTGGAGCCCGCGCCCGGCGCCGCGGATGGCGGCGTCCAGCTCGCGGCGCCGCCACCGATCTCCGGCGTGGACCCTATCGCCCTGCTGGAGCTGCTCGGCCAGGAGTATGGCGTGCCCGTGGCCCTGCACGAGGGCGGCCCGCACGTGCTGGGCGCGTTCCTCGCCGTCGGCGCGCTCGACGAGCTGTTCCTCACGCGCGCGCCCCAGATCGCCGGCCGGGCGTCCGGCCTGATGCGCCCCGCCCTGCTGGAGGGCCACGCCTACATGCCAGGATCGGCCCCCTGGTGGGATCTGCTCAGCCTCAAGCGCGCCGAGAGCCACCTCTTCCTGCGCTATCGGCTCGATCGACATGTGGCGGACGCCGGCCAGGTGTGAGGGATTGTGTTTTCTTCCTACGCCTTGGCCTTCACCCGCTCGCTCGCGCCCGCCAGCTCCGCCGCCAG
>JANWHL010000245.1 GCA_025450405.1 Ktedonobacterales bacterium | reverse complement strand
GGTCCGCGCGGCGAGGGCGGCAATCGGCCGCGGGTGGGTGCGTGGCGGGATCCAGCACCCACTCTGGTCCTGGTTTGGGGCGGTTGGGAGGACTTCTCGGCGTGACGACCGTTGTACCCAGGTGGAAACCACACGGATGTGGCGTGAGGGGATGATCTGGGCGGATCGGGTACGACGGGAGGGCGCCAAACGTGAGCTCACGGTGGCCTCCTGATCTGCCGTTCACGACGGTGTTGGAGCGTGCGCGCCATCTAGACCGCGATGCGATTGGCCAGCTCTACGAGCGCTATCTCCCGACGGTGTACCGCTTTGTGCTCGGTCGCGTGGGCGATGTCCACCTGGCCGAGGACCTGACCGCTGAAACGTTCTTCGCCATGGTGGAATCCGCGGATCGCGTGCGGGCCGGCGACGAGCTGGGCTTTGCCGCCTGGCTCCTGGGCATCGCCCGCAACAAGACGGCCGAGCACTTCCGCGGGCAGGCGGTGCGCGCCGCGGCGCATGCCTCGTTCGCGCCCGGCATCGAACCGCGCGCCGGCGCGGAGGCGGACGATCCGCAGCGCGTGGTGGCGGCGCGCGAAAGCTGGGCCGAAGTGGTGGTAGCCCTGCGCCAACTCACCGACGAGCAGCGCCAGGTCGTCCTCTATCGCTGCGTGCTGGGCTACGACACCGACGCGGTGGCCCGTTTGATGGACCGCCAACCGGGAGCCATCCGCGCGCTGCAGTTCCGGGCACTGGCGGCCCTTGCCCGCGTGCTTTCGGCGCGTGGAACCCATCCGGCGCTCGCCGCGCTGCGGGCCACCTTTCCCCCGGTTCCCACCGTCACGGCACTCAGGAGGTCGCCCAATGCGCCCCGAAGATAGGCTGGACGCTCTGCTGAGCGCGCCCCAGCCGCCGGGCTGGGCCCTCCGATCCGGCGCGAGCCGGGCCGGTGAATCCGCCACCATGGCCGGGGCAACTCCATCTTCTCCTCGCGGTTCCACCCCGCGCGTGGCCGCGGACGACCCCGAGCTGGCGCCGCTCATGGACGCCGCTCAGCGCCTGGCGCCTCTCGCCGCCGCGCGGCCCGATCCAGTCTTCGCGCAAGCACTGGAGGTGCGGGTGCTGGCCCACTCCGCGGAGCGGCGCGCCCGCCTGGCTGGCGTGCCGGAGCCCGAGGATGTCTGGGGCGCTCCGGCAGACCCCCGGCGCCCGCGCGCACGGGCGTCTCACGCCCCGCTCCGCGTGGCGCTGGTGGCCGCGGCGGTGCTGGTGGCGTTGGGGCTCGGCGCGGTAGCCTCGTTCTCCGCCGCTGCGCAGGCCGTTCCGGGGAGTCCGCTCTTCGGCCTCCATCGCCTCGAACAAAACTGGCAGGTCGTGACCGCGACCGATAGCGCTGGTCGTGCGCGCCTCCACCTGGAATACGCCCACGAGTGGCTGGCGGTCGTGCGCGACGCCGCCACCTCGCATCTGGGCGACCCCACCTATCGCGACGCCGTCCAGGCCGTGCGCGATGAGGACACCGCGACCGCGCGCGAGATCGCCGCGATGGGCGCTGGCACCGAACGGACCGCGCTCGCCGCCGACCTGGCGAACCTGCGCGCCGATGAGCGCACCACCCTACGCGCCGCGCTCCCAGCGGTGGGCTGGCCCGATCGCGTGCTGACCACTACCGCCCTGGGCCAGCTTGGCATCTCGGTGCCCAGTGTTGCCAGCGCCACCCTCGCCTCCCACGGCCAGAGCTGGCGCGTCACCCTCACCGGCACCGGTTTCGCGCCCGGCGCCGTGCTGCTCGTGGACGGCCAGCCCGCCGGCCAGATCATCTCCGTCCTGGGCGACCAGCTCGAGGCGGATGTGCCGGCGACCGCCGATAGCGGCGTGCCCGGCAGCCTGGGCATCGGCAATCCCGACTACACCGCCGCCGCGACCAGCGGCATTCGCGTGACCGGCTCGCTTGAACCCGTGCCGACGGCGACCACGGGCGATCATGATGCTACGCCAACCGTTGGTGGCGAGCCTACCGCGACCCCCGGCGACGACCACGGCGCCACGCCCACCGCGACCGACGGCGGCGGCGAGCCGACCCCCAGCGGATCACCTACGCAGTAGCCACGTGGAGTCGTCCGCTCAGGGCATCCGCCAGGCCGGCGCCCCCGCCCGCCGGTCGTGGCCCCCGCGGAATCTCACCCCGTCCGCTCGCCTCACCAGCGGCCCGCCATTCAGCGCCAGATTGATCCAGGCATCTGAGGCGCCCAGTGCGGCATGGTATACTGCCCGCGCGGGGCAGTTCTCCCGCACGGCACCCCGCCCAATCACCGGCCGCGAATGGAGGTTTCGCATGCCAGCGCATCCCGCGCGGTGCGTCTCTGCCCGCGGCCCGCGGCCCCGTGCCGCGCATCTCCGTGCCGCGCATCCCAGGTCCGCACCCCACGCCGCCAGCCGCGACCAGCGCCAGCAGCCAGATCCGGGGTCTGGTTAGCCGCGCGCGTCTCCCATACGCTCGCCGTCGCCCGCCAGACCATGCCGGTCCGGCGGGTTTTTCGTGCGCCGGCGGACCGGGGAAGGAGCACCACCGCCATGTTCGCCCTCGGCTATCTCCTGCGTGGCCTCGCCCTCGGCTTCTCGATCGCGGCGCCCGTCGGGCCTATCGGCGTGCTCTGCATCCGCCGCACCCTCGCCTTTGGCCGGACCATCGGCTTCGTTTCGGGGCTGGGCGCCGCCACCGCCGACATGTGTTATGGCGCCATCGCCGCCTATGGCCTCACCGCCGTCTCCTCGCTCCTGCTGGGTCAGCGTCTCTGGGTCCACGTCATTGGTGCCCTGTTCCTCGCCTATCTCGGCGCCAAGACGCTGCTGGCGCGCCCCGCGGGCGCGGTGGCGCCAACGGGCGCGGGACGCCGGGGCCTCGTCGGCGCCTACACCTCCACCCTCGCGCTCACGCTCACCAATCCCGCGACCATCCTCTCATTCGTCGCCGTCTTCGCGGGCATCGGGCTGGTGGGGGCGCGTGGCGGCGCTCGCGCCGCGGCCCTGACCGTCGCCGGTGTGTTCTGCGGTTCCACGCTCTGGTGGCTGCTGCTGAGCGGTGGTGTTGGCCTGCTGCGCGAGCGCGTCACCCCGCGCGCGCTGCGCTGGGTCAATCGTCTCTCGGGCGCCATCCTGCTGGCCTTCGCCGTCGCGGCGGTGCTCACGGCCGGCGGCTAGGCATGGCCCAGAACCTCCCGCGCTCGTCTGAGGTTGTCGTCGTCGTTGCCGCCGCGGTCCATGCCATGCCACAATCTGAAGTGCGTCAGCACGGACAACCATGTTCCTGGGCCAGAGGTAGATCGCGTCACATCCGGCCACGCGCGCACTCAGAGAAACCGCCAGCACCCACACGGAGGACGACGATGGACTTCCGGCTCGACGACGAGCAGCAAGATATCAAGGACCTGGTGCGCAAATTCGCACAGAATGAGCTGGCGCCCCACGCCGCCGACTGGGACGAACAGGCGCGCTTCCCGCGCGAAATCTTGAAGCCGCTGGCCGAGCTAGGTTTGGCCGGCATCCTCGTCGCCGAGGATCTCGGCGGTATGAGTCTGTCGCGGCTGACCGGCGCGATCATCTATGAAGAGCTGGCCCGCGCCGACCTCGCCACCGCCACCTGGCTCTCCGTCCACAACATGGTCGCCGGGCTGATCGCGCGCTTCGGCGATGACGACCAGCGGCGGCGCTGGGTGCCAGACATGGCGCGCGGCGAGATCCTGGGCGCCTTCTCACTCAGCGAGGCGCACGCCGGGTCCGATGCCGCCAATTTGCGCACCACGGCGCGCCGCGACGGCGACCACTACGTCGTCAACGGCACCAAGTTCTGGGTCACCAACGCCGGTCAGGCCGACCTCTATACCGTGATGGTCCGCACCGACCCGGACGGCGGCGCGCGCGGGATCTCCACCCTGGTGATCGAGAAGGGCATGCCCGGATTCAGCATCGGCAAGATCGAGCGCAAGATGGGCCTGCAGAGCGATCCCACCGGCGAACTGGTCTTCGAGGACTGTCGCGTCCCCATGGCGAACCGTCTTGGCACGGAGGGCGAGGGGTTCAAGATCGCCCTGGCGTCGCTGGACGGTGGCCGGGTTAACATCGGGGCGGCCTCGGTCGGACTCGCCCAGGCGGCGTTCGATGTCGCCACGCGCTACGCCCAGGAGCGCCAGGCGTTTGGCCGGCCCATCGGCGGCTTCGAGGGCATCCAGTTCATGCTCGCCGATATGGCCATGCGCATCGAGGCGTCGCGGCTCCTGGTCTATCAGGCGGCGCAGAAGATGGACACCGGCGAGTCGGCGGGCCTCTACGCCGCCATGGCCAAGTGCTTCGCCACCGATGCGGCGATGGCGATCACCACCGACGCCGTGCAGGTGCTCGGCGGCGCCGGCTACGTGCGCGATTGGCCCGTCGAGCGCTATATGCGCGAGGCCAAGGTCGGCCAGATCGTCGAGGGCACCAACCAGATCCAGCGGCTGGTCATCGCCCGCGCGCTGCTCGGCGAGACGGCGGGTGCGGTTGCCGATGCGCGGTGAGGTGCGGTGAAACGGGAGGAACGTGATGAGCCAGGTGCCAGTCATGCGCGCCTACGACGAGGTCATCGACTTTTTCGCCCACGGACCAACACGTGATGAAATCGCCGGGTTCCGCCTGTCCGATGCGGCGGTGGCCCGTGTCCGTGAGCTCCTATTGAAGAACTCGGCGGGCACGTTGGCTCTCGACGAGGCGGAAGAGTGAGATCAGTGTGTGCGGCTCGACCGAATGATCATGCTCAACCGGTCGCGGGCGCGTCAGGAGCTTCCGAAGCGAGCACGTTCGGTGTAATGACCCGATCATCGAGCCGCCGTGCCTGGGCGGGCCGTCGCGGGCCACCCGCGCCGGGTCCAGGTCGCCCGCCCGGATCGTAAGCGGATCGCCACCTGGGTTGGCTACCGGCGGCGTCGCGGTCGCGCTGACACGTGGCGCGGACCGCCGTCCGTTGCGCGCCGACCCTTTGCCGGCGACTGTGCCCGCGGGCGTCCCCCTGGCGCGCCCTCGCCTGGCGCGTCCTCCCCCGTCACTGCGATGTCCGCTTGGATGGGAGGCGGAGGTGACGCCTCCACGTGGTCGGCGGCGATGGTCCCTGGGCGTGCACTATCCGTGGCAGCGACGTCTCGCTGCACGTCAGCGACGTCTCGCTGCACGTCAGCGACGTCTCGCTGCACGTCAGCGACGTCTCGCTGCACGTCAGCGACGTCTCGCTGCACGTCAGCGACGTCTCGCTCTCCATCGGTGAGGTCGGCGCCGTCCCCGGCGTCCGCGGACCGCGGCGCGGCGGCATCCACCGCGAGTGGTGGACTCGCGGCTGGCGAACTCGCCGCTGGTGCTGGGGCGCGCAGGTCGCCGAGGGCATGCGGGCCAGCGAACGCGTAACGCGGCAGGTCGATCATCTCGAGGGCCGCCAATCGGGCCGTCATGGTCGAAAGCAGCAGGCGATTGACCTCCGGCGCACGCATCAGCCGGCGTAAGGTTACCGCCGGCACCTCCAGCAGCGTGCCGGGTCCGTCCGCCACCACATTCGCCGTCCGCGGCACCGCCGTTAGCGCGGCGATCTCGCCCACAACGTCGCCGGTGCTGAGGATAGCCAGTGGCGTGTCATCCTGGCCCGCGGCGCCCGCTCGTCCCACCGCCAGCCGCCCATCCAGGATGAAGTACGCGGCGTCGCTCGCATCCCCCTGGCGCAGCACCATCGTCCCCGCGCGGACATCGTATACGCGACCCTCGCTCGCGAGCGCCGTCCGGTCCCGAGGCGTCAGCCCAGCCAGTGCGGGCACCATCCCCACCAGGCGATCCACATCGGCCAGCGTTGGCACCCGCCCTCCGCCCAGGCCGGGCGCGTCACCCGCCGCCCGCAGCAAGCGCGCCGCCCGCCGCCACTCCGCGGCGCTCTGGCGCAGTCCGGGCAGTGTCAGGGCCAACAGCGTGCTCACCAGCAGCAAGCCCGCCGTCGCGAGGACCAGCAGGCGCACATTCACCAGGTCCGCCAGCCCCACCGCCGCCATCCCCAGCACGAACAGCAGATCGCGGACGACGAACATCGCGCTGAAGACCCGGCCGCGCACCTCGCGCGGGGTGTGGCGCTGCACCACCAGGGCGCGCGCGACCGACGACGGCGGATTGAGAAAGCCGGCGACCAGCACGATCAGGAAGGCCACCGGCACCGAGGAGATCCCCGCGTAGATGGCGGTGGTGACCGCCATCCCGAAGTAGCTCACCGCCATCAGTTGTCCCTCGTGCACGCGGTCGGCCAGGCCGGCGAGCAACAGGCTCCCGATGACAAACCCCACCGAGGTGAGCCCCTCCTGCAGGCCATACTGGAAACTGGTGGCGTGCAGCGCGCGGACGGCGAAGGGGAGGAGCAGCGCGTTGGTCAGCCCAATCGCCAGCGCCGCCGGCACGGTCACGACAAAGAGCGCGCGCAGGATGGGCGAGTCGGCGAGGAACCGCGTGCCGGCGCGCAGGTTCTCCCAGATGACGGCGACGGTGGTGGCATCCTCCGTCCGCGTCCGCGGCAGCGCCGCCAGCCCGACGCACGCGGCGGAGACGAGGAAAGAGACGGCGTCGAGGTAGAACGCCCACTCGATGGGGAAGCGCGTGGCGATCAGGCCCGAGGCCGCGAAGCCGATAGCCGTCGAGCCGAAACCGCTGATCTCCATCAGCGCGTTGGCCGCCGCCAGGTCTTCCTCCGAGGCCAGCTCGGGCAGCGTGCTGGCGAACGCGGGGTCGAAGAATTGCGTGGCCACTCCCGCCAGGATGGTCAGCGCGTAGAGCCAGACGACGCCCCCCGGCACACGAAACCCGCCGATCCCCAGCACCAGCGCGGGGACCAGCGCCACGAGCACGGCGCGTGTCAGGTCGGCGGCCACCATGATCCGCTTGCGGTCATAGCGGTCCACGAGAACCCCGGCGATCAGCCCGATGAGCAGGCTGGGCAGCGCGGTGGCGATCAGCATGAGCCCGACGCTGAGCGCCGAACCGGTCACGCGAAAGACGAGGATCGCGGCCGCGAGCGAGCTGAGCGCACTCCCCGCCGTCGAGATGAACTGCCCGACCCAGACGAGTGTGAAGGCGCGCGAACGGAAGACCGCGTACGGCGAGCGGCGGGTGGGGGCGGCGACGCTTGCGGATGCGGCCATGGCGCGTCCCTCCTGCGCAACGCCAGGGCACGTGTGGCGTGGCGGCGCGGGTCGGTCAGATCGTCGAAGTCAGAGGGGCATGCGCGTCATCATGTCTCGCCACTCCCCATGCCGGCTGGCGTCCCAAATCAGGAGCAAGGCATCAATCGCCAACCCAATCGCGAGCCGCGACGACACGAGCATCCCACCAGGACTGTGGCCTCCATGTGCCAGGAACTCGCCAAAATGTGTTGGGCCGGTACGCATGTCGTGGCTGATCAGGATGCGGTCGTGGGCGGCGGCGTAGCGGAGGACCAGCGGATCGGGCATGGTTCGGGTGCCCGCTTCAATGGCCGTTTGGATGTCGATCGCGGGACGTTTGCGCCGTAACCCGGCCACGATCGCCGGCTCGAAGTTCTCGTCGGTAAGAAAGCGC
>JANWHL010000244.1 GCA_025450405.1 Ktedonobacterales bacterium | reverse complement strand
TGGCACGCGGGGCCTGCTCGGAGCCGACGAGCTGGCACTGATGCGCCCCGGCGCGAGGATCATCAACTGCGCGCGCGGAGGGGTCGTGGACGAACCCGCGCTGCTCGACACCCTCAACCGCGGACATTTGGCCGGTGCCGCGCTGGATGTCTTCTCTCAGGAGCCACCCTTCGAGAATGAAACCGTGCGTGCGCTGATCGCGCACGAACGCGTCGTCGTAACACCGCACCTGGGCGCCTCCACCGAGGAAGCGCAGGTGGGCGTCGCGCTGGATGTAGCCGAGCAGATCGAGCAGGTGCTGGCGGGCGGTTTCGCGCGGGCCGCGGTCAACGCACCGCTCATTCTCCCCGAAACGCTGCGTGCGCTGGAGCCGTGGCTCGCGCTCGTAGAGACGCTGGGCCGCCTGTATACGCAACTCCATCCCGGGCCGCTGCACCGCGCCGAGCTGGCCGTGAGCGGTGAAATCGCCGAGTACGACACCCGGCCTCTCAAAACGGCGCTCATCAAGGGACTGCTGGAATCGGTCTCGGAGGCCCACGTCAATCTGGTGAACGCTCCGGTATTGGCCCGCGAGTGGGGCCTGGAGGTGACCGAGAGCCGCAATACCGCCACCCAGCAGTACGCCAACCTCGTCACGCTCCGGGTGCGCGCGGATGGCGACGAGCGTCCGCTGGGCGTGCTTGCGGCGACACGCGCCTGGGGCGAGGATCGTCTCGTCCGCGTGGATCGCTACGCGACGGACTTCGTGCCCCACGGGCACATCCTGGTCTGCCACAATGTCGACCGCCCCGGCATGATCGGTCGCGTGGGCACGATCCTGGGCGATGCTGGGGTCAACATCGCCCATATGGACGTGGGCCCGGTGGCTGCCGGTATGGCCGGGCGCGAGCGCAATCCCGGCGGCGAGGCGCTGATGATCCTCTCGTTGGACGATCCCGTACCATCTGAGACGTTGGAGCGGTTGCGTGCCCTGCCGGATCTCTCGCAGGTGACGGTCATTGCGCTGTAGAGCGCGCTCCGGAACGGCCGAGATTCTGTGACGGATCCCGACGGATTCGTGTCACCCTCTCAGACGACGACACAGCTCGCGCTAAAGGTGCAATTTTACCGAACCAATGGCGTGGACAAGGTCTGGCTGCTCGACCATCGCACGCGCACTGTGGAAGTGTGGACCGCTGAGGGCCGGGCAACGCTCGACGACGCCGCCACGCTTACCAGCCCGCTATTGCCCAGATTCGCGGTTGCGGTCAGCTATGTGCTCGACGGCTAGCCCCAGTGCGCTACGCCTCCGCGCCATCGTCTAGCACATAGGCGAGCAGCAGGCGGGCCGTGGCTTTCAGGGCGTCGCGGTGTGTGCGCTCCCACGAATGCGACGCATCCACACCCGGCCCGACAAGCGCCGCGCGAAATTCACCACCGCCACGCAGGGCCGCGCTGGCGTCCGACGAGTAATACGGATAGATGTCCACGCGGTGCGGGATGCCCTCGACACTGGCCAACTGGCGCAGGCGGGTGCTTAAGTCATGATCGTATGGCCCGCTGCTGTCTTTGACGCAAATAGTGACGGCGTGCTCATCCGAAGTTTGACCCTCACCCACGGCCGCCATATCCACGGCCACCAGCTCCGCGATATCGTCCGGCAGTCCGGCCGCCGCGCCGTGCCCGACCTCCTCAAAGTTGGTGATGAAAAGATAGGTGGTCTGGGCCGGAGTGAGGCCGCCCGCGCGCAGAGCTTGAGCGAGGCCCAACACCACCGCCGCGCACGCCTTGTCGTCCAGATGGCGCGACTTGATGTAGCCAGCCTCGGTAACCTGTGTGCGCGGATCGAAGCTGACGAAGTCGCCCACGGCGACGCCCAGGAGCTCGGTCGCGTCGCGCGAGGTCGTGCGCGCGTCCAGCCGGACCTCGATCGTGTGCTCGTTGCGCTCCAAACGGGTCAGTTCCTGACCGTGAACATGCGCGGACGCCCGCGTGGTCAGGATCGTACCTGCGATGGTGTGGCCTGCCTGGGTATGCACGAGGCAGTACTCGCCCTCGATCGTCGCCCACGCGTACGCGCCTACCTGGGTAAGCCACAGCCGTCCGTTCTCTTTGATGCCCTTGACCATCGCACCCAACGTATCCACGTGCGCGCTCAGCGCGCGCGGCCTGGCCGTGGCGCCGCCGTCGAGGCGGGCTACCAGCGCCCCCTTCCGGGTACGACTGCTGGTCACGCCCAGTGTCCGCAGCTCGCGCTCCACCAGCGCCACAGCGGGCTCCGCAAGCCCCGTAGGGCTCGGCGTCAGACAGAGTTCCACCAAGATGCGCTCGATATAGTCCATATCGAAGTACTGAAGGGTCGTGGCAACCGCCGTGCCATCTGGCCGCTCCGTCTGGTCGGCCGCGGCCCGCGCGCTCGCCTCGGCGCGCTCGCCGGCCTCCGTCGCCGTCGGCGGCAACCCACTCGCACCAGGTGTCATGTTACACCCCCTCATGCCACCTCGCGGTCACGCGCCAATCGCGGCGATCGGACCGCCTATCATGGACCGAACAACGCCAGCGCGGTGCCTGGTCCCCGTGAGAGCATAACCGCTCGCGGGCGGCGCCGCAAGCCGCCTCAGGTCCGGGCCGCGCGACCCACGCATGGTATACTGGAGTCAGCCGGCCGAGTGGAACACCCGTTCCGGCCCAGATTGCGCACGGGGGATCCCAGGATGAACGATCGCGTCATTTCGCCGCAGCCCGGCCCGGACGATACTCAGGAAGGGAGCCTGCGACCCCGCCGGTTGGCGGAGTACATCGGGCAGGACAAGGTCAAATCAAACCTCAGCATCCTGCTCGAAGCGGCCATCAAGCGGGATGAAGCGCTTGACCACGTGCTGCTTTATGGGCCGCCGGGACTCGGCAAGACCACACTGAGTTTGATCATCGCCAACGAGTTGGGCTCCAACATACGGATGACCTCCGGGCCGGCGATCGAGCACGCGGGCGACCTCGCCGCCATCCTCACCACCCTCGAGACACGCGCCGTACTCTTTATCGACGAGATCCACCGCCTCAGCCGCGTCGTGGAAGAACGTCTTTACTCCGCGATGGAGGACTTCGCCCTCGACCTGGTGATCGGCAAGGGCCCCAGCGCGCGCGACCTCCGACTGCCACTCAAGCCATTCACGGTGGTGGGCGCCACCACCCGTTTGAGCGCCCTCACCGCCCCACTGCGCGACCGTTTCGGCGTGACTTTCCGGCTCGAGTTCTACAATGAAAGGGCTCTGGGACAGATTATCTGGCGGTCGGCGGAGATCCTCCACACCAGGCTCACCGAAGATGGCTGCACCGAAATCGCCCGACGCGCCCGCGGCACACCTCGCATCGCCAACCGGCTGCTCCGCCGGGTGCGCGACTTCGCCGAGGTACGCGCGGACGGCGTGATCACGCGCGACGTGGCGTGTGCGGCGCTGGAGGCCTTAGAGGTGGATGCGCGCGGCCTGGATCAGACGGACCGGACCCTCCTGCTCACGATCATCCAGAAATTCGACGGCGGCCCCGTTGGCCTGGATACCCTGGCCGCCAGCACCAGCGAGGAAGCCGAAACCGTCGAGGATGTCTACGAGCCGTATCTGCTCCAGCTTGGCTTCATCGCGCGCACCCCGCGCGGCCGCATTGCTACGCGGCTTGCCTATGAGCACCTGGACCTGCCTTTTCGTCCCCAGCCGCCGGGCCAGGGCGGACTCTGGCAGAGTGGATGATTTCGCCTAGCGCATCGCCGTGAAGTCCCCGGGCATGGCGGGATAGCGCGCCAGGCCAGCGGCGGGGCCAAGCTCAGCCGCCGGGAGGCCAAGACGCTCGCCCTTGCGCTGGAGCGCCAGGCAGGCCAGGTCCACGGCCGCGTCCAGGTCGAGGATGCCCGTATTGATGGTCAGGTCGTACAGGTGCGCTTCACTCGGATGGTGATGGTGGACTGACTGTGTGTAGCGCATGCGGTCCCGATCCTTCTGCTCGATGCGGCGGCGCGCGGCCAGTACGTCGAGGGCCTCGCGGTGAGCGACATAGGCGATCCGGAGATCGACCGGCGCCACGACACGCACGTGCAGTGCGTCTCGCCGGTCCGCGAGCAGGAACTGGGCGCCCCGGCCGACGATGACTACGCGTCCGGTGGCCGCCGCCGCTTCCACCACATGGCGAACGGCCTCCTGATAATCATGCGCGGCGGAGCCGGGTATTCCCAGCGACTCGACGAATCCGGCGGGCTCAACCAGCGGCATTACGGAGAGGATCTGCCCGACAAGTCCCTCGGACCGCTCGTCCCGTGCCTCAGCCTCCTCCTCCGAGCAATCGAGCTCCCTCGCGATGCGCACAACCACCTCGTGGTCCACCAACTGCCAGCTCAGTCGCCGCGCCAGACGCGCGGCCACCTCGCCTCCGCCGCTCCCATACTCGCGGGAGACCGTGACCACCCGCATCTCGGCGCCCCCTGCTGGTGCGACAGACGGGGAGGCCGACGTTACGTCACTGGTCGACGCGCCGTCTCGCACGGGCGCGGCGAGGGATGGCACCCTCCGCGCGGGCATCGGTGGCACCTTGCCGGGTTGGCTCGGGATATTGGACTGGTCTCTTCCCATGCCGGCTCACCATCCTCTCGGTGTGGCCCACGCCTGGCACGCCGCGACAACGTCCACGACAGCGTCCGCTAGCGCGCTTACGAGGCGAGCGCCAACAGGCGCGCGCTCGGATTCTCGGTGCTCACAAAGTGGGCCGGGCCGCCGAGAACGTGCATGCGCCGGACGCCGGTGATGCGCATGGTGGGCCCCGGTGTCCGCGTGGTGAGGTACTTCTGCACAAGCAGCCCCAGCGGGCGCGCCAGCACAAGGGCGGCCGTGGACGCCAGCATCACGTTGTTGAACGAATTGTAGGGCTTGCGCATGCGGGCCACCGTCATGGCGGACAACCCCGTCAGCATGCCGGCCACGGCGAGATTAGTGCCACAGCGCTCGTGGATCGCCATCTCTGGTTCGCCGCCGCGCAGCCGCCCGAGCGCCTGTTGGGCCATGGCCAGCACGTCGTCCGTTGGGAGATCGCCAAAGACGAAGAAGCCAGCGGCGAAGGACACGCCCGATAGGCGCGCCTCAGGGTGCCGTTTGCTCAAGAGCACAATCGTGGCATGCTCAAGCGCATGATTCTGACGCACCGCGCTCCCCAGTGTCACCTGCTGGATCACCTGCTCGATCGGGTTCATCGCCACGGCGTAGCCTTCTCTCTAATCGACCTCAGCCTCGCACATCGCACCGAATTTGGAACGCCGCGCTCATTGATCGGGTGACCATCGCATCTGAACCGGGCTGGACACACGCGCATGGCGACGCTCGTCGTCCTGTTCCCCATCATTATCGCACCGGGGCCCGCGAGTCGCAATTCCTGGCAACCGCACTGGCATCCGCGTCGCCCTGCTCAATCAGCCGCCAGGCATCCATCCGACACCCCCAAAACGCCGCGAGAACGCCGGCCGGTGGTCGCATTTCAGATCGACGTCTTGTAATTGTACGAACGAAATCTAAATTGAGCATTCCATCGAATGCACCAATGGTGTACAATATAACTACAACCGCGCCGCGACGACGCGCCAGAGCCTCTTCCAACTCTATGGCGCGCGTCGCCGGTAGCGTGGCCGATTGCGCGAATCGCCGTCAATGATTGAGTTCCGTGCGATACCTCGCACCTGTATCCAACTCAGCGTCTCCCTGGTGCGTATACGAGGAGCCGGGAGAGTGCTGTCTCCACGACAAGTCTTCAGCGCGAAGTGGATCGGGAGTTGCTGAGTCTGGGGCGGGTGAAGGGAGGCGGCGTTGGACGAAGGCGCGTGGCGGCCCGCCGCACCGGCGGCTATTCTGAATCCCCCGGCGGGGCATCTGCCCACCGACGCCGAGGACGAGACCGGTGCGGCTCCAACCAGTGAACGCGTGACGGGCGCTCCGCGCGTGCGCACCGCTCAGGTACGCACGCCCACGCATGGGCCCGCGCTCGGACAATCCCAGCGCGCTCGCGGCCGGGCGCGGAAACGATCGTCCTTGGTGCGCACACTCGCGGCGCGTTGGTGGGCATTGGTTGGCTGGCTCCGAGCGAATACCTTCACGCCGCGCTGGCTGGGGCAGGGCTGGCGCCACACCGCCACCGGATACGTCGCGGCGGTTCTGCTCGAAATCGCCGCCGTGGTTATGGCCCAAGAGCTGATCTATCACTATCCTGGGTTCGGCCTCGCCGGCGAAATCGAGATCCTGGCGGCGATGTTGGTCGCATTGAGCTGGGGCGCCGGACCGAGTTTGCTGGCGACCCTGGTGGGAGCGGCGGCCCTCACGTTCAGTGGCTCATTGGCCGCTCCAACCGTGGACTTTGACGGTCTGGATGACGCCATCGAAGTGATCATCTTCCTGCTCGTCGGCTGCACGATCAGCGTGGCGGCGAGCCAGACTGAGCGGGCGCGACGCCGCGCTCAGGACTCCGCCGACAAACTCGCCGAACAGAGCGCGCGCCTGGATGCCGTGATCGAGGCCGTGCCAGACTGGCTCGCCATCCATGACGCGGGCGGTCGCGTGCAACGGCTCAACGAGACCGCCCAGGTCGCCGCCGGCATCCCTCCGCACGACGACCAGGGGCATGGCGAGTCGCTGGCCCCCTACGGCCTGCGGACGTTGGAGGGTGAGCCGCCCCCCGAGGATGAGTGGCCTGTCGCCCGCGCCCTCAAAGGCGAGACGAGCGCCGAGCTTGAGCTCCGCGGGCGAGATACCACCGGCCGTGAGCGCGCACTGGCGGTCCGCGCGGCGCCGTATCGCGACAAACTGAACCACATCGTTGGCGCTGTTCAGCTCGCGCACGACGTCACCGCTCTGCGCCACGCCGAGCAAGAGGCGGAAGCACGCGCGGCCCGCCTCGAAGCGGCCAATCGTACCGTCGATCAATTCATGGGCATCGCCAGCCACGAATTGAAATCACCGGTGACCGTCGCGACCCTGAACGTGGATGTGGCGACCCGCCGACTCGACAAATTGGCCCGGGCGGCCCCACACCTCGCCGACGAACTGGCCCCGGTCCTCAAAGTGATGCGCAAGGCGGACGCTGGCATGGCGCGGCTGCGCCGCCTGGTCGATGAGCTCCTCGACGTGTCGCGCATCCGCGAGGGCAAGCTGGAGCTCAAGCCGCAGGCGTGCGACCTGGCACGGGTGGTGCGCGACGCCGTGGCCGACCAGCGCCAGTTATACCCCAGTCGCACCATCCGGATGGACGTGCCCAAGGGCCCCGTTAAAACCTACGCCGACCCGGACCGCGTTGGCCAGGTGGTGACGAACTTCCTCACCAACGCCATCAAGTACGCGCCGGCCGAGTTCCCGATCGCCGTCATGCTCCAGCTCGCGGGCGATACGGTCCATGTCTCCGTGCGCGACCACGGCCCCGGCCTGCCGCCCGAGGAGCACGAACGCGTCTGGGACCTGTATCACCAGGCGGACGGCGTGGTCATGCTCTCGGGGGACGGCACGGGAATGGGGATCGGCCTGCACGTGAGCCGGACGATCGTCGAGCTGCACGGCGGCCACGTCGGCCTTGTGAGCGCCGCGGGTGAGGGCTCGACGTTCTGGTTTACGCTGCCGCTGAACCCCGAGCCGACTACGACCCGCCCCTAG
>JANWHL010000243.1 GCA_025450405.1 Ktedonobacterales bacterium | reverse complement strand
TGGTGACGCAGGTGCCCAGGCGCATGCGCCGGGTGGCTTGCGCCATCAGGGTGAGCAGGGGATAGGGCTCGAGCCAGAGCACGTGTGAGTCGAAAAGCCAGCCATAGGTGAAGCCGGCCTTCTCGGCTCGCCGCGTGAGCGCGACGAGGCGCTCGGGCGGCATGTCGGGCTTGAGCGTGATCCCGAATTCCAGCATGACGCGACCTCCTGGGGTCCTCAGCCCCGACCCGCCGGGCGTACAACCGTCCGCCCCTACGGCGAGGAGAGGGAAGAACGGAAGGAATAAAGCACGAAGAGGACACGGGAGATGATGAAACCAGAGAGAGCACAGAGAACACAGAGGGACGGAGAGAAGAGCGGAGAGGTGGAGGCACGACCCAGGGATCCACACCCCCAGCCCCCAGTGGGGGACCCCAACCCCTCTCCTCGCGAGGAGAGGGGAGTCAGACGGCCCCACGTTGGCACTCAGTTCCGCTCCTCACGAGGAGGGGGAGCTTGAACTCGCCTGACGCGTGGCTCCCGTATTACGCCTCCACGATGGGCTCGTACTGGTCGGGCCGGCGGTCGCGGTAGAATTGCCAGACGTTACGCGCTTCGCGGTTCTTGTCGAGGTCGAGGTCGGCGACCAGCACCTCTTCTTCTTTGTCGTTGGCCTCGGCGGTGATCTCGCCGCGGGCGTTGACGAAGTAGCTGGTGCCATAGAAGTCGTCGTCGCCCAGGGGCTCTTTGCCGACTCGGTTGATGGTACCAACCCAGTAGCCGTTGGCGATGGCGTGCGAGACCTGCTCGATCTTCCAGAGGTGCATGGAGAGGCCGCGCGAGGTGGCCGAGGGGATGTAGACGATCTCGGCGCCGTTGAGGCCGAGGCAGCGGGCGCCCTCGGGAAAGTGGCGGTCGTAGCAGATGTAGACGCCGATGGTGGCGAACTTGGTCTTGAAGACGGGATAACCGGTGTTGCCGGGGCGGAAGTAGTATTTTTCCCAGAAGCCTTCGACCTGGGGGATGTGGGTCTTGCGATATTTGCCGAGGTAGGTGCCGTCGGCATCGATGACGGCGGCGGTGTTGTAGTAGACGCCGGTCTGCTCGGCCTCGTAGACGGGGACAACCAGCACCATGTTGTGTTGCTTGGCGACTTCGCGCATGCGGCGGATGGTGGGGCCATCGGGCACGGGCTCGGCGAACTCGTAATACTTGGGATCCTGTACCTGGCAGAAGTAGGGGCCGGTGGCGAGCTCCTGGAGGCAGGTGATCTGGGCTCCGCGCTCGGCGGCTTTGCCAATCAGTTTGATCTGGCGCTCGACGTTCTCTTCCATGCTCATGCTGCCGTAGGTCTGGATCAGCGCGCTGCGAACGACGGCCATTGTGAGTCCCCTCCCATCGGGCGTCCGCGCACGGGATGCCGTCCACGCCCGCTCGCGGCGGATTCGGCTCGGGGCGCGATCTGGTGAAATTCGTTATATGGCCGCTGGCGAGGCGGTGTCAAGCTCGCGCCGGCGACAGTCTCGCCACCGGACGGGGCGGTGGAGCAGCACCATTTCGACGCGACGCAGGGGTGGGGCGCCTACGACACGGGGCAGAGCGCGATCAGTTGCGCGCATGCGAATGTGTACCCGATCCGCACGACGTGCCACAACGCGCCGTGGTGGATTGGCACCAACGCCGGGCACGGGCACGAGACCGAGGTGGTTACCTACGACACCGACGGGAAGCACATGCTGAGCGCGACGACTACCACGCTGGCGGCGGTCTGCCCGCCGAGCGGGGTGGCCGGGACGACGGGGACGCCGACGGGGCGGGCGCTATGCCCTCGGCGTGCGAGCCAGCGTCGGCTGTGGAGCGTGACGGGAATGAATGCTCAGGGGCAGGGTGTTCAGCCGCGGGCCGGTCGGGCTCGCCGGCGCAGCGGCGCGGCCACGGCATACAGCACGGACCAGATGGTGGCGTTGCGCCAGACGTTACCGGCACGGGACCACTGGAAGCGCGAGTCCACGCAGGTCCGCCGCATCTCCACCTCGCCGGCGCCCCCGACCGCGGCGGCGAGCGACCGGAGCACGTAGGTCCAAATCTTCTCCTGCTCTTTGGCGCCGCCCAGGAAGCGGAAGCCGAACTCGAAGACGGGGTCCGCGGCGCGCCCGATGGTTTGCACCTCGGCGATTGTCATATCGTCTTCGCGATACGCGCCGCAGGTAATCCAGCCGGCCTCGGGGCACCCCTCAGGCGTCATGAGGGTGAACGACACGTCGTCGGCGTACAGCACGACAACGCCGCTATTCACGGGGAGCCCCCGCATCGAGGCGTTCAACAGCACGATCTCGCCCGGAACGACACCGGCCAGCACCGGATAGAAGCGATTTTGCGGGGGTTGGAGCGCGGGAAAGCGCTCCTTCCACACGCGCACGACCTCGGCGGGAGTCGCCTCCACGCCAGTCAGGCGCAGGCGGTAGACTTTTCGCCACATCGGGCCGAAGCCCTGGAGCGGTCCGGCGAGCCGGTGGCCGGTCACGTTCTGGTTGATGGCGCCGCTTGGCACCGTGGGGACCTCCAGGCGCTCCGCGATCTGTGCCCAGTAGGGAGTATCGCGCGGGGTCGAGTCCTCGGGTTGCGTCGGCGGCGTTGAGGGAGCTGACATGGCGCGCCTCCTGTGGCACTGATGGTTGAGCGCCGAACGGCCAATTCGCCGTGAGCGGTGTGATTCCACATCCACAGCCACCGGCGCGGTGATGCCACAAGCCTACCCGAACAGCGTCTCTCAAGCGTTACCGGGACTGTTACGAACTCCCTGTCAATGGTAGCTGAGGACCGTTAATGGCGGATGAGCACCAGCACCACGACGATGAGGACGAACAGGGCGGGCTCCAGGGTGAGGGCGACGATCCACGCGGCGGTGAGGTGGGGGAGGCGTAGGCGCGGCGCCTGCCATCCGCGGCGTCCGCACGACTGGTCCCAACGGCGGCGGGCGCCGGGGGCACGCTCGCTGGCCACGACGGCCACGGCGATGCGCACGCGGTAAGGGGTACGGAGGGCGGCGCGGGCGAGCTCGGCGCGGACGGCGTCAAGGCAGCTGGGACAGAGGGCCCAGGTGCGCGGCTCGTCTGGCGGGACCGGTGTTTCGTCCACCGCGCGCAGAGGGGCGTCGGGCCGGCGGGCGCAGATCGCGCAGCGGCGGCCAATGGGCACCGCGCGTGGGGACGGGCGCGGGGGATGGGGATGGATGGGGATGTCCATGGATGGTGATCCGGCGGTGGCTTGGGACGCGGCCACAGGAAGAGAGAAGGGGGTGCGAACCGCTATGGCGAGAAGATCGGCGCCCGGTCCTGGCGGGAGGCATGACCACGACGCGGGCGCGCGGGGGATGGTCGAGTGAGGCCGACGACCAGGAGGAGGGCGGCGAGCTGGATCCACAGGGCGAACTGAGCCGCAAAGACGATGGGAGCGGAAACGGGCGTCTGGTGGCGCCATATGGGGGCGGAGGCCAGGCGGTTCGAGCGCTAGGCGCCGGGTCCCACCCGCGCCCGCTGGGCCGGGGTGGTATCGGCGGTCGTGGTCTCGGCCGGTGAGTCGATGGCGACATGGGGGGCATGACCAGGGTCACTGGCGGGGGACGACCGGCGCATGACCGTGAGCAGTGGCAGCGCGAGCACGAGGAGGAGCGCGGGGGCACCAGCGTCGCTCGCCGCGAGACGGGTCGCCTGGACACGGGCGGTCGCGGGGCCGGTGGAGGCTCCGTGCGCCGGGGCGGTGGGCGCCGCATTGGGAGCCGCGCCAGGGGTTGCGCCGGGCGCCTGGCCGTTGGTGGACGGCGCGGCGCCGGGCGCGGGGGTCTGCTGGTCGAGCGCGCAGGTGAACGGTGGCTGCGACGGCACCTGGACGGGGACGCTGGAGGGCATGACCTGGACGGTGGCCGTGGCGACCCCGCCGCTCTTGTTCCCGATCAGGGTGAACGCGAGCTTGCCCGCCGCGACGTTGCCGGGGACGACATACGAGCCGGCGGCGCCGGCGCTGCCCTGGTTATCGGTGCGGAAGCAGCCCACGAGGGTCCCGGCGGCGTTCTGGGAGTGGCCGGTGTAGATGTGGACGACTTCGCCACGGGCGAATCCCATAGCGTAGAAGCTGATGGCCGTGCCCGGCAAGCCGCCGTAAGTGCTGGGCTGGGCGCTGGGCGTGTAGGGGAGGATGTCGAAGCTGGCGGTGGTCGGAGCACGGCTGCGCTCGCCGATGAAGATGAGGGTCTGCTTGCCCTTCAGCGCGAAGGGGATCACGAAGCCGCCGGCACTGCCGAAGGCGCCGTTGGTGTCGGCCTGGGCCGTGGCGATTGGCTGGCCGGTGGGGCTGTTCAGGTAGACCGCGACGCTTTCTCCGGGGCCGAAGTCCTTGCCGGAGAAGCTGATCACATTGTCCGCCTGGATGGCGTAGCTGGAGAGCTGAATGCTCGGATACAGGCTCAGCGTGAGGAACGAGGCCGTGATAGGCGCTTGGCTCTTGGCGCCGAGGAAGATGAAGGCGTTGTTGCCGACGGCGCCGAAGGGGACCGTGAGCGAACCGGAGCGGACGCCGCCAGCGCCGTCAGCCGGGATTTTGGCAATCGGCTGGGACTGGAGGCTGTTCCAGTAGACGGAGACAGTCTCATTCGGCGTGAAGCCCTGGGCGGAGAACACGACGCTGTCGCCCGCCTTGCCGACCTGGGTCCCCAACTTGACGACCGGGGAGGAGCCGGCGTCGATCGCGCCGGAGGCCTGGGCAACTTTGTTGCTGTTGCGCTCGCGCGCCTCGACGATGAAGCTGCCGGCGCTGAGCGAGGCGGGAACAGTGAAGCTGGCGCTGAACGAGCCGCCACGGTCGGCCTGGGCGAAGGTGATGGCCTGGCCCTGGTCGGTGGGGGTGCGCAAGATGACCAGGTCCACGGCGGCGCGCGCGTCGAAGCCGCTGGCGGTCAGGTTGACGCTGGCGCCCTGGCGCACGATGCCGGGGTTGAGCAGGATGATCGGGCCGCTGGTGTCGGCGCTGATCGGGACCTGGCCGGAGATGACGACCGGGGTTGCCTTCGCGCGCGCGGTCCGCGGGGTGGCGGTGGCGCGTGGGGTGGCACGTGAGCCGGCGGTGTGGCCGCGGCTGGCACCGGTGCTATCCACGGCGGCGGAGCCGGAGCCAGGGGTGGCGCTCACCACGCGCGAAATCACGAACAGGAGCGCGAGGACGCCGATGCCGATCCAGACGAGCGTGCGGCGGTCGACCTGACGCACGCGCGCGACGTCCAGCTTGAGCCTAGGACGCTTGAATTGGAGCCTGGGGGTGTTCATGGGGAGCCTCTCGTGAACGGTGATGATGGGCGAATGACGGCGGTCGGAGCGGTGGGCAGTGGCCAAGAGCGGGCGGAGTGGTGGGTCGGGCGGGCGGCATAGAGATTCCGCGTCTCATCACGGACTCGGTGTCAATGCTGGACCTGCCAAACCTCGAGCTCGATGCCGCCGCGCTGGAGGGTCCAGATCCGCCGGGCGTGGTGGTCGAGCGCGTCGAAGATCCAGTTGTAGCGGCCGTCGGTGTTGAGCTGTTGCATGGTGACGCGCATCTTGTTGGACATCACGAAGTAGTCGACATTCTCCCAGGACTGGTGGAAGAGTTTGTCGCGTACGTCGGGGTCGCCGGTGGCCTCGAAGTGGGAGTGAGCGAACTTGTAATAGGGGCGAACGTCGTGCAGGTCCACCCAGAACTCCTCGTCCATGATGATGCGGGAGTCGGGAGGGAT
>JANWHL010000242.1 GCA_025450405.1 Ktedonobacterales bacterium | reverse complement strand
GACCGTGCCGCTCATCTTCGCCGCGCATTGGGGGCTGGCGCGCCCCGGTATTTTGGCCATGCGAAGTCGTCTGGCCGCGCACTATGGGCAGGCACGCGTCCAGCGGCACGGGCGCGGTGTCCACGTGCGAGGTCGACCCGCGCGGTCGCCAACGTCAGTCTGGCGTCGTGCCACCTCGGGTGCCGCCGCTGGAGCCATGCTCCTCATGCTCGCGTTCGCCGCCTATGGAACGGGCGCCACGATCACACGCGCCCTGAATACCACCCTGTACGCGACTCCAGTGTCGCCGCGGGACCAAGCCCTCTTGGAGACCCTCAACGCGCACGCCATCACGCGATTCACCAGCGACTATTGGACGTGCTTCCGAATCGCCTTCGAAAGCGGCGAACGCATTCGGTGCGCCGTCCGCTCGCAAAATGGCCCCATCATCGCGGACGGCGCCGTCAATCGCTACCGCCCGTACACACTCTTGCTCGAACAGACACGCTTTCCCGCCTACATCGTTCCAGCGGGCGGCACACTCGACCATGGGTTTACACTGTGGGCCACGTCGCATGACCTCCCGCACATCGGCTACCTGCGTGTCGCGTCGGGCGAGTACGCCGTATATTACTATGCCGAGCCGGGCCATTGACGGCCGCTGAACGCGAGGCGCCGGAGCGCGTTGACCACACGATGGGTGGGCCGGCCCCAGGACGAGGCCGGCCCACAGTGTCTGACCCACTCATTAGGGTCTAACCACCCATGTGATGCTTGTGGTGCTCGGGATGCTGTTCATGGAGCGCATGATCGGCGCCGTGGGTGTGCTCCTGCTCGCCACCGGCATGGTGATGCCGATGATGATGGTGGCCATGCTCGCCGTGCGCGTGCTTGTGGCTGTGGTGCCCTTCCCCGTGGTGCACGTAGGCGGGGGCGTCGGCGCTCACCGGGGTCGGCGCGGACGTGGTTGGTTCGCCACTGGTCATCCTGATGCTCCTTGCCGCGATCCATCGGGCGTCGCCATGTGCGAGCCCGCTCACAATTTCTCCGTCGCACCACGCGATGGAGGGGCGCTCGGGGACCCCGCAACTGGTAGGCAGACCCAGCAGTGGACATGATGACCGCCAGTGAGTCGCGCCCCCGCGCGCGGCACGAAGACGTGCGAGTTCCGTGCCATGGGACAATGTTCCTGCGCCCCGGATCGATCGACGGTGGATCAAACCGGGGTGGATGGGGACAACCCCATCCACCCCGGCTCTGTACGCCCCGCGGCGTTATTCAACGGTGACCGATTTGGCGAGATTCCGCGGCTGATCGACATTGCAGCCACGGGCAACCGCCGCGTGATACGCCAGCAACTGGAGCGGCACCACGGTCAACAGCGGTGAGAGCATCTCCGGCGCTTCTGGCACAAAGAACACGTCGTCCGCATGTCGGTGGATGTTGGTGTCGCCCTCCGTGGCGACGGCCACCACCCGGGCGTCGCGCGCGCGTACCTCCTGGATGTTGCTGATCACTTTGTCATACGTCCGGGAGGTTGGCGCCACCGCCAGTAGCGGAGTGTCCGGATCGAGCAGCGCGATCGGCCCATGTTTGAGCTCGCCAGCGGGGTAGCCCTCCGCGTGGATGTACGAGATCTCCTTGAGCTTGAGAGCGCCCTCGAGCGCGATGGGGTAGCTGATGCCACGCCCAATGAACATGAAGCTGTGACACGTAGCCAGGCGCCGCGCGACGCTGGCGATGTTGTCCTCGCCGGAGTCCGCCCGGTCGAGGATGCGGGCCATCTGGTTTGGAACCGCCTGTAGGGCCGCGAGCGTCCGCGGCAATTCGTCCGCCACCAGGGTCCCACGATGGCGACCCAGATACAACCCGAGCAGATAGAGAATCGTGGTGGTTGTCACAAAGGTCTTGGTGGCGACCACGCCAATCTCCGGCCCCGCCTGCAAGTACAGCACCGCGTCGGACGCCCGCGTGATCGCGCTTCCCACCGCGTTGGTGATGGCGATGACCGGGGCGCCGAGTTCGCGGGCCATGCGCGTCGCGGCGAGGGTGTCGGCCGTCTCACCGCTCTGCGTGATGGCCACGCAGAGGACGTCCGGTCCAACCACGGGATCACCGTAACGGTACTCCGACGCGATGTTGACCTCGACGGGGAGCCGCGCCCACCGCTCGATGGCATACTTCGCCACCAGACCGGCATACGCCGATGTGCCGCAGGCCATGATCGCCACGCGCTGGATCCGATCCAGCGCGCCACTGGCTTTGAGGGCGTCGAGCTCGGCCAGCCGGAGATCGCGCGCACCGGCGCGCTCAATCACGCGACCGGTGAGCGCCCGGCGCACCGCGTCGGGTTGCTCGTGAATCTCCTTCAGGACGAAATGCGGATAGCCACCCTTCTCCGCCGACTCCGCGTCCCACTCGATCGTAAGCGGTTCACGCGCGATGGTCCGGCCCGCAAGGTCCATGACGGTGATGCGGTCAGGCACAAGGTGGACGACCTCGCCCTCCTCAATCATGATCACCTTGCGCGTATGCTTCAGGACCGCGGGAATGTCAGAGGCGAGGAATTGCTCGCCTTCACCCACACCCGCGATCAATGGCACATTGCAGCGAGCGCCCACCAACTCACCTGGGTGCCGCCGGCTGACCACGCCGATGGCATAGGAGCCAGTGACGCGGCCGAGCGTCAGCCGCACGGCTTTGGTCAGGTCGCCGCCTGTAGACTTCAATTGGTCCTCGATGAGGTGGGCCAGGACTTCCGTGTCCGTTTCCGAGCGGAACGTGTGGCCCTTGGCCCGTAATTCATCGCGTAGCTCGGCGTAGTTCTCGATGATCCCGTTATGGATCACCGAGACCGCGCCCTCGCAGTCGCTGTGGGGATGCGCATTGTCGTCGTTCGGACGCCCGTGAGTCGCCCAGCGCGTGTGGCCGATGCCCATCGTGCCCGCTGGTTCGGCAACGGCCACGGCCGCTTTCAAATTGGCAAGTTTGCCGGCACGCTTGGTGATCTGGAGATCGCCATCCGGCGAGAGCACCGCGATGCCGGCGGAGTCATAGCCGCGGTATTCGAGGCGCTGAAGGCCATCGAGGAGGATGGGCGTCGCGTCGCGCGGGCCCACGTAACCTACAATGCCGCACATGGTCTGAATTGCTCCCTATTTGGACCGCCATCGGCCGCGTCTCTGTCCCGGCGGTTGCCCGCTGGCTTTATTCGCGTCCTTCACAGGGATTGGCGGTGCCCGCCCTGGAGGCCATCCGCTGATGACTCGATAAGCCTCCACCTCGTCAACTGGGACCCCTCCCAACGTCCCAGCCCATGCGCTACTCGTCCTGGACATGCGCTCTAACAAATGCTAGGACGACCGGTCCCCGACGTGGGGAACGTTATCATTGTCGCACAGGCGCCTCCCTGATGGAATCCCTTCTGTGAGAAATGGGGCATGTCCGACAGGCATGAGCGCGGTCACAGACGGCACACCGCTCCCCAACCACTACTCAGCGTTGACCATTGCGTCTGGTTGTGGTATGCTCCCCCGCGTCCCCACCGCCCGCTGGATCGCCCGGTATCCTCGCGGCATTCCCGGTGGCGCGGGTCGCTTGGTTTTGCACCCAGGCACGCGGCACACGGGGATTCGGCAAGCGGCCGCGTTATGGGGAGCTGGTGCGGTGGTTGGCGGAGGTAGGCAACATGAGCCGACTCAGTGACGATGTGGGCGACGACGAACACGCCAGCCCGGATGGTGGCGCCCGCGACGCGAACGACGGCGAATTCTCTCCCCCCGACCTCTCGCGGCTGAGTACGCAGCCGCGGTACTCAGCGCAGGATGTCGTTCAATTGTTGACTGTGCCGGCTTATCTGCTCTGGGAATGGGAACAACTCGCCGGCATCCCGCGCCCCGCGCGTCTACCCGACGGCCAGGGTGGTACCTTCGCCTGGTTCTCGGAGCGCGATGTGATCTCCGCCCGCTGGCTACGCGATCAGTCCCGCCTTGGTCATTCAATCCAGGAGGCCGCACAGGCGCTCGTCATGGCACAGCGCGAGCGGTCCGGCACGTTCCAAACGCCCGCGCAGCCGCTCACGCCGCCGGCAGGGTTCGCGTCGAGCGTGCCGTCCTGGTCCGATGCTCCGGCGCCGCCCTCCACGCCCATGAGCGCCTCTGGGCGCTTTGGCGTGCCGCGGCCGCCCGACGCTGTACCGTTCCCCATACCCGGCCGGGCGGCGGGTAATCAGCCCCCATGGTCGTCCGCCTCCATGCGCGGTCAAGACGGGTTAGGTACGCCTGGCCGCCCCTCAAGTTCCGTGCTAGGCGGCATGCCCACACCGGGAGCCAGCGGCAACTCGGGGACCTACCCAGCGCGGACCTCTGGCCCGCTCGGCGGCCAGGGCCAGGCATCAGGTTACGCCCAGCCCGGCGCCGACGTCTCGGGTGCGTTCGGTGTGCCCGCCCCCGGCTCCACGCCCGCGCGCTTTGGAGCCACCGCATCCTTCGGGCTGGGCCGGCTCAACCAGAGCGGATCGCTTGGCGGGCAGCCAACCTCGGCGTCCACCGCGTTCCAGGGCGGACCCGCGCTGAGCCTTATGAGCCAGGCCGCCACGGCCGTCCCCTCGATAGGGCGGATGGATAGTGCGCCCGCGGCGGTTGCCAGTCAGCGTATCCCCTTTCCCCAAAATACCGGTGGCCTGCGCATGCTGCAGACCGCGCTGCTGCGCGGATTTCGTGCGCTCGACCCCGACGAGGTCAGGATGCTCCTCGACGACGCGCTCAATTCCTATCCGATGGAGACCGTCTGCGTAAGTCTCATGCTGCCCATCGCGCAGCACATGAACGAGCTTGCCGAACTGGGTCAGGTCACCTGCGTCGAGCAGCAGTTCGCGACCACCGCATTGCGCGCTCGCCTCGCCAGCATGATGGACAGCGTGTCGGTCCGCTTGGAAGCGCCGCTCGCCCTGATCGCGTGCGCCCCCGGCGAGTACCACGACCTCGGCACGCTGATGCTGGGCGTCCTGTGGCGGCGCGCGGGCCTCCGCGCGGTGTATCTGGGTCCGGATGTGGTCGAGGAAGCCCTGGCGATCGAAGCGCGCAGGCGGCGCCCCCAGTTGATATGCCTCTCAGCCGCTACGGAAGCAGGGGCGCGCGCACTGGCGCACACCGCGAGCGTGCTTGCGCACATCGAGCCCCCGCGACCGACCGTGGTCTACGGCGGTTCAGCTTTCGTTCGCTCCCCGGATCTCCAGCGCCGCGTCAAAGACGCGCTGTTCCTGGGCGTGGACGTGTTGGTCGCCACGCGGCACGTGTTGCAGCTCCTCAGTGACGGACCGGTCATCCTCTGCTGACCACACGGGGGTGGGCGCGCCCCCAATGGCCTTACGCGGGTGGTGGCGGACGGTCTCCGTCAGCGGGCGGAGAGCGCGACGCCGTCCCCTCGTGGTCGTCCAGCGATTGAAGGGCCGCCACCCGCCTCCGCCGCTCGGATTCCGCGGCTCGGCGGTCACGCGCGCGCCGTCTACGCCACCGCCTCGTGAATGCGACCAGCACGATTCCACCTACGCTGAGGACGACGAGGGCAACCAAGATCACCACAACCAGCGGCGTGCCCACACTTGGGCCGCTTGACGTCGCCCCTGGCGGCGTCTCGTGCGCCGTCGGTAATCGCACCGCCGGGTTGGGCAGGGGATGGCCAGAGAGCAGGAACCCGGAGTTCGCGTACTGGTTCGCGATGATCTTTGGTTGGCTCACCACCTCGATGGACTTGCGCTCTTGGCGAACGCCATCTGGCGCGCGGACCGTGAGGCTGAGCGTGTGAACGCCAAGCTCAGTGTAGGAATGGGTCACCTCCGCACCGGTGGCCCGCGACCCATCGCCAAAATCCCAGGCGAAGGTGAGCGGGCCAGTGCCCGTGGGATCGTAGGATGCCGACGCGTCCAGGGCAATCGGCGCGTCAATCACCGCCGGACCAACGTCGCCGATCGCTGGCAGCGGCCCCGGCGCGGCGGCCGCTGCGCCCAGAACGTCGGATTGTGTCAGCAGGGTGGTCGTCATCATGCCGCCGAGCCCAAGGGCCAGCGCCAGCGCTTCGGACCTGGTCGTGTCGCCGTGGGCATAAATATTCATGAGCTGGATAGTGTCTTGCGGTTGGTCGTAGGGATAGGACCACGGGGGCGGCGGCGAACCGTCGGAGTGTCGCTCGTAGTACGTGGCATTCCCCACAAACGTGGCGCAGGGCAGACCGGCTAGCGTGAAAGGGATCTGGTCGCTGGAACCGATGGTGTCGTCCAGCACCTCCGCGTGGCCCGTGTCCGCTGGCGTGAAGATGGGCATGGACACCGAGCGACCGTCATCGCCCGCATACGCGAGCGAGCCGAATCCTTCGGCCTGGAAGGCGGCGAAGGCCGCTGGAATGGCATTCACCGCCTCCGAACGAAAGCGCGTGAGTGCGGCGAGCTGGTCCTGGCTGAGCCGCGTTTGGTCAGGGTAGACCGCGTTATTGGCGGTCGGCGCGACAAAGGCAAAGAACGGCAGCACTGGTTCACGCAGGCTGCCAAGGAAGCGCACGGGATAGCCAATCCCGCTCTGCTCTTCGTTGATCATTGCCGTGACGTTGGCGAGATCGCCGTTGATCGTCGCGTTGACGTAGTGGATTGAGCCAAAGAGTCCCTGCTCTTCGGCGTCGAAGATCACGAAGCGCACGGACCGCGCCGGATAGGTGTGATGCGCGCGCCAATAGGCCGCCATCGCGCGCGCGACGCCCAGCTCGATGGCGCAGCCACTGGCGTCGTCAAAGGCGGATTGGGTGGAACTGGCCTCGCCATCGTAGTGGCACCCAATGACGATCATCTGCTCGGGATGCGCCGCCCCCGGTACATTCACCTCCACATTGAACGCCGGCACCACTGGCGGCCGTCCGCGCCATCCCAGCGTCTCGAACGAGTCGCGCGCGACGTGCGGGCCAAAGCCCTGGAGGTCGCGCGCGATTTCGTCCGACCAATAGGCCGCGAACTCGTCGTGTCCGTTTTCGCTGGGAAGAAGGCTCGCGTCATAACCAGCTTCGCGGTGAAGAAAATGGGTGGCGAGATAATCGAGCTGGCCATAAATGTAGTCCGGGTCGATGCCAGGTACGTCGGGCGCGGCGCTCACCACCGGCGCGCGTTCGGCGGGCGCGCCTGGCACGGGCCGTGGTCGCGTGTGGGCCACCCCGCTGGCGCCAGCGCCGCCCGCCATGAGGAAGGCCGCGAGCGCCACGGCGAGCGCGATGAACCGCACGGTCCGCTGCCTAACCATCGGCGGTGCCATTCGCAGCGGCCGTCGACTTCGCATGGCGTTGGCTAGCGCAGGTGGGGCACAGGCCCGTGGCCACGACATCTAGCGCCATCTCGGCGTACCCGGTCTCGGCCGCGAGCCGTTGGCGCAGTTCCGCCAGGTCGAACGGCTCTGGATGGCCAATCGCGCCGCAAGCGCGGCAGATCAGATGGCTATGCTCGCCCGCGTCGCGGGCGAGCTCATAGACACGCCGATCGCCACCGACGCGCGCTTCCAGGACCATCCCCACCCGGACCAGCAGCTCGAGGGTGCGGTAGACCGTGGACAGACTCATGCTTGGATAGATAACCTGGATTCGCAGGCAGATCTCTTCCGCCGAGAGGTGATGGCCCGCCTGGTCGAGCACACGCAGCACCATCTGGCGTTGGGGAGTCAGCCGGTGGCCACCCCGTCGCAAGACCTCGCCGTCGCCCGATTCATTCAACACGCTTGCTCCCACCACACGCGCCACGTCCCGCGCGCCCATAACCGCACCCCGGGCTCCAATCGCGCCGCGCCGGCCCTCCGCGTCTATGAGCCGCGTCTCGGCCAGCTGGCACTCCATTTTACACCGCGGCGGATGGCTTGCGGGCCACCCGTCAATGCACAGGCCGTGATCCCGGCCGCGCGACACTGTGGCACACGGCGCCACCGCGCGCCACTCCTCGGCGCTTTTGCGCTCATCGCCGCTGGGCCGGCAGGTGATACGATGTCAGGCATGATCTTCTACTTCTTCAAGGCGCTCGCCGTCATCTTTACGATGGTGGATCCGCTCGGAGTGGTGCCGGTCATGATCGGGCTCACGGGCGGGTACACCAAACACGAGCGCTCGCGTATCGCCACGAACGCCACGCTCATTGCCGGTGGCGTGATCCTGGTCTTTGGGGTCATCGGCCGCCCACTTTTCAGCTGGCTTCAGGTGAGCACCCAGGCGTTTGATATCGCCGGTGGCCTCCTGCTCTTCCTCGTCGCCGTGGACATGCTCTTCGGCCGGCCGTCAGGTGTACGCAAAACCCCACGCGAGGAGCACGAGGCACGCATACAGGAAGATGTGACAGTTTTTCCGCTCGCCATCCCCATGATCGCTGGTCCCGGGACCATCACCACGGTCATCTTGCTGGTTGGCGACGCATGGCCCAACGGTTTGGAGCTCTTGATGATCGCCGCCGCGGCCGCCATCACGCTCGCCGCGACGTGGGTCGCCCTCCAGACAAGCGGACGCATCCAGGCACGGCTCGGCACGGCGGGCATCGCCGTGCTCTCGCGCGTCCTGGGCATGGTCCTGGCCGCGATCGCCGTGCAATTCGTCCTCAACGGCGTGGGGCCATTCCTCGCGCATGTGCTCACCACGCGCTGATGCCAAGAGCTGATGTCAATAGTTGATGCCAAGATTCGGGCGGACCACGCCGCTCATCCATTTGAGCGTCCGGTGGACACGCGATTCCCATCACCGTTAGCCTACCACACCGAGGACCGAATGCGAGAGCCTTGGACGTACATGCTCGACCCACGCTACGCCGTCGCGCTCACTCCCGACGGCTGGGATGTCATAGGTCGAG
Source organism: Ktedonobacterales bacterium (assembly GCA_025450405.1). Taxonomy (GTDB): domain Bacteria; phylum Chloroflexota; class Ktedonobacteria; order Ktedonobacterales; family JADMIN01; genus JANWHL01. The sequence continues at coordinate 1,861 of JANWHL010000242.1, read as the reverse complement.
TCGCGCCGCCATTGACGGCGGCGCGTCGCCGCGGGTACACTATCATCCGACCGTTCAATTGACCCGATTGATTCATTGGCCAGCTCCACCGTTCACCCCTCGCGAGCACGGCCAGACTGAACTGGAGGTGCGATCATGGCACAGAACCAAGCGCGGACGATATCCGCTCGCGTGCCACGCCGTCAGCATCTCCCCGCCTTGTTCGGCCCGCGCTAGCGCAACTCACGCGCTCAGCCGCGGCCGCCTACTGGCTTAACTGGCACCAGTGCGTGCCCCCAGAGATGCTGTTCGACGCGCGCACGCCCATTTCCGCGTGACCCCGCCGCGGGCGGGGCACATCTTCGCGCGTCGTAATCAGTCGCGGTACGCTCGACCATGCGCCATACACCTAACCGGCGCCGAGCACGCTTGACCGCCGGCGCCTGATGGGCGCCTATGTTCTGGTGGTACACCCGCGACAGGCGAACGAACGGCAAGAGCCGTGAGGAGCACCTCGCTTTGACCAGCACCCCTATGAGCATGAATTCAGCGGACGTCGCGCACCTTGACCACATGACCGATTTGCCCCTTCCGGAGTCCACGTCGGCCCAAACGCCGGCCGGCGGGCTGGTAGATGGGCTCATCGTGGATGGCAGCCGCGGCATGTACCGTGTCGACACGCCCGTCGGCGTCTTTGTCTGTACCATCCGCGGGCGCCTGCGCAAGCAGCTGAGCTATCCCACCAGCGCCAGTGGGCGCAAGAGTGTCCAGCGCGTGAAAGTGAACGAGAAAGATCCCGTCGCCGTGGGGGACCGCGTCCGTCTCCTGCCCACTGGCGACGGCACAGGCGTCATTGAGGAAAAGATCACGGGCGCGGGAGGAGCCTTCACGCGCGCAGATCCTGGGCCGGGGCAGGGTGGACTGACGGTGGTGAGCGGCATTGACCAGATCGTCGCGGTTTTCGCGGCTCGTGAGCCCACGCCGCACCTTCGCCTGTTGGACCGCTTCCTCGCGCTGGCCGAGTCTCAGGCCATTGCGGCACTGATCTGCGTCAACAAGGCCGATCTCGGCATCGAGTCGTGGCTCGCCGCGCGGCTCGACGTCTATCGTGCTCTCAGCTACGCCGTCGTCGAGACCAGCGCCGCCTCTGGAGCGGGTCTCGATGACCTGCGCGGGCGCCTGGGAGGATTGACCTCCGCGTTCGTGGGTCCATCCGGCGTCGGCAAATCCAGCCTCTTGAACGCGCTTGAGCCCGATCTCGGACAGCGCGTCAGCGCCGTCAGCGGATCTACCGGCAAAGGCCGCCATACGACGACCGGGACAAGACTCGTCCCGCTGGCGGGCGGCGGATATCTGGCCGACACCGCCGGGATCCGCGCCCTCGCTCTCAGTGGGGTCGCCCCAGACCAGCTCGACCAGTGTTTTCGCGAGTTTCGTCCGTACCTGGGGAGTTGCCGCCTTTCCGACTGTACGCATCTTCACGAACCGGACTGCGCAGTACGCGCGGCGCTGCGAACGGGTACACTCGATGCTGACCGCTTCGAAAGCTATCGTCGTCTGCGCGAAAGCACGGCCGAGGACGCACGCGCCGAATGGACGGACGATGCGTGAGCCCTTTGCGCGCTAATCCAAGGGTCACCAGGGCCGATGGCCACGCAGTCGGGCGTGGTCATCGTCCCACCTCGGTCGTCGTGATGACCCTCTCCGGGGTTCGCACCAGCCCGGCTGCCCGCGCGCCGAGTCCCAATCTCCTATGCAAATTGCCGTTGGAAGCGTTACCGGCTATACTGCCGGGGAGCGCTCATCGCTATCGCGGCGGACTAGCCAACGGCAGGACCGACGACCTTACGGCCAGCGCCAGGCCGACTTGGCCCGACCGGCG
>JANWHL010000241.1 GCA_025450405.1 Ktedonobacterales bacterium | reverse complement strand
GAGTTTGTGTCGCTGGATGGGGTGATGCAGGCGCCAGGTGGCGCGGACGAGGATACGGATGGCGGCTTCACCCAGGGTGGTTGGACGCACCCCTACTGGCATGACGAGATCGGCGCCCATTTCGGCCAGGTGATGAGCGAGAGCGACGCCCTGCTGCTGGGGCGGAAGACGTGGCAGATCCACGGTGGGGCCTTCGAGCCGATGGACGCGGGCGATCCGTTTGGCGACGCGATGAACGCGATGCCCAAGTATGTGGTCTCCACCACGCTGGGCTCCGCCGCGGCCTGGCGGAACTCCACGCTCATCGGCGACGATGTGATGGAGCGGGTGCGCGCGCTGAAGGGGCAGCCGGGCAAGAACATCGTCATCGACGGGAGCAGTGTGCTCGTCCACGCTCTGGCGCACAACGACCTGATCGACGAGTACCGGTTGATCGTCTACCCGCTGGTGCTTGGGGGCGGCAAGCGGGTGTTCGCGGACGGGGTCCGGCTGAATCTGCGGCTGGTGGAGGCGCAACCGCTGCCGACGGGGGTCGTGCTGACGCATTACGTGGTGGAGCGTGCTGGCCTGTAGGGGCGTACGGTGGTGCGCTCCCGTGGCCCTAACCTAGGAGCGACCCGGCGGGTGGAGGTTGGCACGGAGCCACCGGGCGCGCGTTGCGGTCACTGACGGGCAGATCGACTGGCGAGGATGCGGAATTGAAGTTCCGCGTGTCATCCTGAGCTTCGAGGACCGCGTGCGGGCCACGGGCTATTTTCAGGAGAATCCTGAGCTGCGAGGGGCCTGGAGGCCGAGTGAAGGTGGGGGCTGGGGTGTGTCGGCTAGACGGCTTGCCCATCAGGTATCATGCGCTCTAAGCGCGTGGTTCCGCGCATTCAAGCGCGGCCGCCGGATCAGGGCCACTCAGGCAATGGAGGGCACGCGGCGTTCAGATCGCGGGAGAGGTGGAGGCTCGCGTGCACGATCACCAGCGCGTAACTGGCGAACAGCAGCGCGAGGGTGAGGCGAAGGAGCGGGCGCACGCGCGGATCGGCCAGTCGCGTGTCGCGGGGCCGTGTGAACCAGCGTACGCCCAAAGCCGCCAGGATGATCGCGCCGCCCGCCACAAAGATGTCCAGCGCGATGCTGGCGGCGAGGACGAGGTTGGGGATTTGAGTCACCAATCCCCCCCCTCCCGTCGATCGCGACAACCAAGGCACTCGGCGCACTTGCGTAGACGCGGGCCTTGCATCGGCGGGACGTCAGCCGGAACGCCGTGTATGACGGGCAGTGGGTGGACGAGTAACGGCGCGACATAGGGGCGCGTTGGGCTTGGGGACCGCGCGTGGCCACTGGGTTCACGGACCGCGGGTTACGCGGATGCGGGGCCGTGGGTCGCTTATTCCAGCGTACTCGGCTACGCGGGCAGACGAAACAGCCGCATGGCGGCCCGAACACCAACTTCCCGAACACCAACTTCCCGAACACACCGGTGCCATAGATTGCCCAATCACACCGCGCTCGGTATGCGCGAGACGCTCCCGGCACTCTGGTGGCGGGCGGCTGACGGCGCGGTGGCTGGGTTTGCGGCGCATGAGAGAATTGTGCGAATATGGCCTGGCCAGTCGCGCGGAAGGGTGTTGTCGCGACGAGCGTAGAGGCGCCCCGGTGAACGTCGGTCTCTGAGCACCCGCACACTGTGGAGGATTCCGGTGCATTCTGTTCTCGGGACGTGCTCTGGCGACATCTTCGTTACTCCCTCGCCTGTCGACCTGAACCGTGCGCGGGAGTCCGCGGGTGGAACGCGTGGCGGCGCGCCCCAGGGGAGTGCACCGTCGCGGTTACACCCTCCGCTTAACGCCGCCCGGACGATAAACGCCCCAAGGGTGTACGGCCGGACCGTCCGCGCCAGGAAAGGCGCCCGATCGGCTATCAGTTGTGCCGCGATGAACGACCCGCGCCAGGCTGTTGACGTTCCGAGCACGGGGCGACACATGGAAGGCGGCGCGTGATGGCCGAGCGGCCAGGGCAAGGGCACTCACAGGCGGACCTCCAGACACTGGCCCCACCGCCAGCGCTCTACGACCTCGTCGTGATCGGCGCGTCGGCGGGTGGCATCGAGGCGCTCTCGACGGTATTGGGCGCGCTCGCGCCCGACTTCCCCGCGCCAATCGTGGTGGCCCAGCACCTCGACCCTCACCGCACCAGCCACCTGGACACCATTCTGACGCGGCGCACCCGACTGGTGGTGCGCACGGTGGGCGCGGCGGAGAAGCTCGCCGCGGGCACGGTCTATCTGGTGCCGGCCGACCGGGATGTGGAGATTGATGACCACGAGGTGCGGCTGCGCCCAGCCGGCGGCCACTCCAGGCCCTCCATCAACCGACTCTTCAGCAGCGCGGCGCGCCTCTTTGGCGAGCGGCTGATCGCCGTGATTTTGACCGGCAGCGGCTCGGACGGCGCGGAAGGCGCATGGGAGGTCAAAGCCGCTGGGGGTGTGGTGATCATTGAGGATCCCACCACCGCCGCTTTCGCGGGCATGCCACAGTCGCTGGCGCCCACCACGGTGGATCTTGTGGCGCATCTCGAGCAGATTGGGCCGCTGCTGCATGATCTGCTGGGGGGCACCACCCTCCCCACGCTCCTCGATCCCGACACTGGTGAGCGGCCCGATGAGCTGGACACCTCGCAAGCGGATCTGCTAGAGTCGCTGCTCACCCAGGTGCGCCAGCACAGCGGCATTGATTTCACCAGCTACCGACGGCCGACCATCGTGCGCCGGCTGCAACGGCGCATGGTGGCCACCGGGCTGCCAAGGTTGGGCGACTACCTGCGTTACCTGTTCCAAGATCCTGACGAGTATCAACGCCTCGTCAGCAGCTTCTTGATCAAAGTGACCGAGTTCTTCCGCGACCCCGAGCTCTTCGCCGCCCTGGGCGGCCAGGTGCTGCCCGATCTGATTGCCCAGGCGCGTGCGGGAGATAGTCAGTTGCGTCTCTGGTCGGCGGGCTGTGCCACCGGCGAGGAGGCCTATTCGCTGGCGATCCTGGTGGCGGAGGCACTGGGGCCCGCGCTGAGCCAGGTCACTGTGCGTCTGTTCGCCACCGACCTGGACGAGCGCGCGGTGGCGTTCGCGCGGCGGGGCATCTATCCCGCCGCGGCGCTCGCCGGTGTCTCCAACGAGCTGCGCGACCGCTATTTCACGCGGCTGGATGGCACTTACGAAGTCAAGAAGCCAATCCGCGGTCTGGTGATCTTCGGCGAGCATGACCTGGGGCAGCGACCGCCGTTTCCGCATATTGATCTGGTGGTGTGCCGGAATGTCCTGATCTATTTCACCCCAGAACTGCAGCAGCGGGCGCTACGCCTCTTTGCCTTCGCTCTGCGGCCAGGCGGCTATCTGGCGCTTGGCAAATCCGAGTCGGCTGGCGCGCTGAGTGCGCACTTTACGCCAGCGCATCCGCATCTCAAGCTCTATCACCGCATGGAAGGGAGCGTGCTCCCGCCCAAGCCTCTGGCGGCAACAGCCGGACAGCACCTCACGGCGCGCCGTCTGGGCCCGCACGCCGCCGCGGCCGCGGGCGCCGCCCCAGAGCCGGCGCCCCGCGGATGGGCGCGCCGCGCGTCGCTGGCGGCATTGGCGGCGGAGAGAGAGTGGTCCACCGACGAGGAGATTGGCAACCTGCTCTTCGAGCTCCCGGTCGGGGTGGCCGTGGTGGATCGGGAGTATCGCATCCGCACAATCAATAGCACGGCGCTGCGCCTGCTCGACATCTACCGGCCTGCCATCGGCGGCGACCTGGTGCATCTCGCCGAGCGCGCGCCAAGTCCCGCGCTGCGCCGCCTCATTGATACCGCGTTCCAGGCACGGCCCAGCAGCCAGCACGACCCCGCCACGCCCGCCAGTGCGGCGGACCCGCTGGCCCCGCCGAGCGTATCGGCGGTGGTGCCGCTGGAGACCGGGTTCGGCGAGCGACGTGTGGTGCGCATCGTCGCGTACCCATGGGCGGTACGCGTTGGTGGCGGGGACATGCATCAAGCGAACTCAGCGAACTCAGCGGGCCAGGCCTCGGAAGTGCTGCTGCTGGTGATGGATGGCTCGGCTGAGGCCCGCCGGACCGCGGAGGGCGCCAGCACGCGCGACCAAGCGGAACCTGGGCGGGTACTGGCGCGACGCGATGACGAGCTGGCGCGGCTGCGCGCGGAGCTGGAGCGGATGACGGCGCTCTCGCGCCAACTCATGACGGCGAATCAGGAATTGGGCGCATCCAATCTGGAGCTGCATCGGACCAGTGATGACCTGCTGCTCGCGCGCGAGCAAGAGCAAGCCACCGTCGAGGAGATCCGTACGCTCAACGAAGAGCTCCAGGCCAGCAACGAAGAACTCGAAACGGTGAACGAGGAGATGGAGGCAACCGTCGAGGAGCTGCGTGCCGCCAATGACGATCTCGCGGCGCGGACCCAGGAGGCGCAGGATCTGGCGGCCTCATTGGCTCGGAAAAAGCAGACGAGCGATGCCGAGCGGGCGCGGCTGGCGGCCATCTTGCTAAGTATGGGCGATGCCGTGCTGGTCGTTGCCAGCGACGAGGCGCCCTTGCTCAGCAACGCGGCCTACAAGCGGCTGTTCGGTGAAGCGGCTACCCCCTTCATGGCTTTGGATGTGGATGGACGTCCCCTGCCAGCGGCGGCCACGCCGCAGCAGCGGGCGGCGCGCGGCGAGACCTTCCTCATGGAGTTCATCCTCAACACTTCAGACGTCACGCCCCGATACTTTGAAGCGAGCGGGCGCCCGATCGAGAGCAATGGCGAGGAACTTGGCGGAGTGGTGACGGTGCGCGACATCACCGAGCGCAGCCTGCACCGCCTACAGGACGAATTTCTGGCCATGGCCAGCCACGAGCTGCGTGCCCCCCTGACTCCCCTGAAGACCTACCTGCAAAGGCTCGTCACCCAGTTCGCGGGCCAGCCCGAAGACGCCCATACGCGCGAACTGCTCGCGCGCGCGCTCCAACAGACGCTGCGTCTGCAACGGTTGGTGCGAGACCTGCTCGATGCGAGACGCTTGCAACAGGGCGGATTCAATCTTGAGATTGAGCGCATGTCGCTGAATCAGGTTGTTTCGGAGGCCGTCGAGGCGGCGCGAACGTTCGCGCCGCCGGACCAGGTGATCGCGGTGGAGGGCGCCGATACGCCTCTCTTCATCAGCGGCGATGCCATGCGGCTGGGGCAGGTGCTCACCAATCTCCTGACCAACGCCATCATCTACGCCCCGGATTCGCCGCGGATCGTGGTGCGGCTGCGGCGGCTGCGGAGCGATGCTGAGGTGCGGGTACACGACGAGGGGCCGGGGATCGCCGCGGCGGCGCTCCCGCGGATTTTCTCACGCTTCTACCAGGTGGAGCGCACCCAGGGGCGTGCCTCCCAGCATGGCTTGGGCCTTGGTCTATATATCGCGCATGAGCTCGTCGCGGCGCACGGTGGCACCATCGCGGTCACGTCGCGAGTGGCGCCCAATGCGCGGCATGGCACCACGTTCACCATTCGCCTGCCCCTGGTGCCAACAGGCGGGAGCGCTGGCGCGGAGGCGACCCAGCCGGCGGAGTCCAACGTGTCAAACGAGCCGACCGAGCGGCGTCCCCCGCGACAACGATCAGCGCGCTGACGGCGCGCTCTATCGG
>JANWHL010000240.1 GCA_025450405.1 Ktedonobacterales bacterium | reverse complement strand
GGCGGACCTGGTGGGGGGGGTGGGGACGGTGACGCTGGGGGACGAGGAGGCGCGGCGGCGCGGCACCCAGAAGACCGTGCTCGAGCGCAAGGCGCCCCCCACCTTCGACGTCCTCGTCGAACAGGAGGATCGCCACCGGGTCGCCATCCACCATGATGTCGCGGGCGATGTGGATGGCCTGCTGCGCGGCGACGCGCCCGAGCGGGAGATCCGTGAGCGCCAGCCCGATGGCACCCTGCGGAGTTGGGTGGAACACGCCCCGCGCCAGGCTCGCGCCGACGGCGTGGGGATCTTCGCGCGTGAACTGCCCGTCACCCGCGAGGAGCGGCCCGCTCAAGCGCCCGCGCGCGGCCGGCGCGGCTGGGGGGCCAGCCCGTTGGTTGGGACGCCGCTTCGGCCGCCCTGGTGGGAGCGGTCACGCGCAGGGGGCCGGGCTGAATCCGGCACGTCCGGTTATCGGTCCGCCAACGGCGATGACGCCTCGGGCTGGCTGGACCCGGAACTGGCGCTCAGCGCCGCCCTGCGCGACGATGAAGAGGAGGAGAGCTGGGCGCGCGGCGGGCGCACGGGCGCGCGGGCCGGTGGGAACGGGGTGGACGCTTCCACCCCGCGCCCGCGGCGGATCTATGCCATGGGCGTCAACCGCAACCACCTGGAGCAAGCCATCCGCGAGTTGGGCGTGCCGGCCGTCATCGTGCGCGACGACCGCGAGGCCGACGCCGTGCTCGTACTGAAGAACGTCTATCGCAAGCAGACGGACCAGGTGGATGCCTACCAATCCGCCGGCCTTCCCGTCCACATTCTGCGATCCTCGAGTGTCGACTGGATTCGAGAGGCGCTGATCGATCTCTTCCATGTGGACGCGCGCACGGACGCCACGCCTCCTGGCGCCCCCGAGCCCTGAGTAACGGCTAGGCCGAGACCTGATCCGAGGGACGGATGAGCAACTCGTTGATGGAGACGTGCGCGGGCTGCTCTAGTACAAAGACCACCGCGCGCGCGATGTCGTCCGCGGTGAGCGGACGTTGATCCTCCAGCAGGCGCTGGCGCAGCTCGGGCGAATAGCCCGCCACATCCTGGAAGGCGGTCGCCACCACACCGGGCTCGATCCACGTCACGCGCACGCCCTCGCGCGTCACCTCCTGGCGCAGTGCCTCGGCGATGGCGTTCACGGCACATTTGGTGGCGCTGTAGACGCCGTTGCTCGCCTGTGTTACGCGGCTGGCCACCGACGACAGGAACACGACGTGCCCGGAGCGGCGCGCCAGCAAAGGCGGCATACCGTAGCGCAGGGTCAGCAGCACGCCGTAGACGTTCACATCCAGCAACTGTTTCCACCGAGCGGGATCGCCCTCGGCAATGGGGGCGCGATAGCCCGCCCCAGCATTGGGCACGAGGACGTCGATCTGGCCCCAGCGGCCAAGCGTTTCGCGTATCAGTCCTTCGATGTGGAGCTCGTCGCGCACGTCGCCCGGCAGCGCCAGCACCTCCACGCCGGGATCCGCGCGCAGGCGGCTAGCGAGCGCCTCCAACGTTTCGGCGCGCCGGGCGCTGAGCGCGAGGCGTACGCCCCGCCGCGATAGGGCGATCGCGATGGCCGCGCCGATGCCACCACCAGCCCCGGTGATGACGGCCACCTTGCCGCGAAGGTCCGACCGCTCGTCCGCTCGCGCGCTCGCCACGTCGGCGCTTGCCTCTCCATCGCTCATGTCGTTCACTCCCCCGCCGGGCCATTGGCCGCACCAAAACGTACTCTGGCCACCACAAGCGCCATCATACGCGATTCAGACAGACGCGATGTGGGTCCGTGCCAGGTTACGCGCCAAACAACACTGGGCGGGCGGATCAATAGATCCGCCCGCCCAAGACGATCACTTTCCCAGCGCCACTGTGGTCAAGACGCCGGGACAACGCCGAGCGCGCTGAACGACTCGGTCGGAACGACACTCACGGGCGCCATTCCGCCGGCCAGATGGGAAACCAACCGGATCAACGTTGCCAGCTCGAAGGGTTTGTAGAGCAGCGCCCGCGCTGGCGCCGGGCACTCCTCCGGGGTCAAGAGTCCGGCGGTCATGAGCACCACGCGGTGCCGCGCCGCCCACCCCGTCTCCCGCAGACGGTGGCAGACTTCCAGTCCACCCATGCGCGGCATCATGACGTCGAGCAGAACGACCCAAGCGTCGTCCCGCGACTCTAGAAACCGCAACGCCTCAACACCGTCACGCGCAGTCACGACTTCGTAGCCTTCCAGCTCCAGCGCCACCTTCAGCACCTCGCGGAGGGCCGGCTCGTCGTCCACGACCAGTACCCGCCACATCGTTCCTGTCCTCCTGGCATCCGCCGTCTAGCCATGTACACCACGCACGCCATCCACGCGACCGCGTCCACGCCGTCTTCGCTCCGGGATTCACACTTCGAGGTTTCCATGCCGTCGCACTAGGTCATATGTTCTACAAACGATCGTATCATGGGTCTGGCCACATGGCAAGCGGTCGCGGCGGCGCCAGGCACTGACAGGCACGGACATCGCACGCCACGCGTCCTCATGAGTGGCCGCGAAACGGCTGTCGACACCACCACGACTGCCGACTGGGCGATCAGCGAGGCGCACGGTGCCCAGGACGCGCTATCATGGAATGGGGCGCGTGGAACGCGGAGAGGTCGCCGGATGAGCGACGCCAACCACGTGCGCTGGCGCCGCCGCGGCTCCGTTCTATCCGCGGCGACGCGCTGTCCAGATGAGGAGGAAGCCATGGAATCTCGAGACCCACGCGCGCTTCGCCCGGTCCACGTCGCCGTGACTGGCGCCGCCGGTCAGGTCGGGTACGCTCTGCTCTACCGCATCGCGTCCGGCCAGTTGCTCGGACCCGATACCCCGATCGTGCTTCGGCTGATGGACATCGAGCCGGTGCTGCCCGCGCTGCGCGGCGTGGCAATGGAGCTCGACGACTGCGCGTTTCCGCTGCTCAGCGATGTCGTCCTGACGTCCAGCTTCGACGAGGTTTTCGACGGTGCGTCGTGGGCGCTGCTGGTGGGCGCGATCCCGCGCAAGCAGGGCATGGAGCGTGGCGATCTGCTAGCCGTGAACGGAGCGAGCTTCACCGAACAGGGGCGGGCCATTGGCGCGCACGCCGCCACGGACGTGCGGGTGCTGGTCGTCGGGAACCCCTGCAACACCAATTGTTTGATCGCCCGCGCCAGTGCGCCCGATGTGCCGGACGACCGCTGGTTCGCAATGACGCGGCTGGACGAGAACCGGGCCAAGGCGCAGCTGGCGCAAAAGGCCGGTGTGCCGGTCGCGCGGGTGAGCAATTTGGCGATCTGGGGAAATCACTCAGCCACGCAGTATCCTGACGCTTTCAACGCGCGGATCGATGGGAAGCCTGCGCCTGAAGTCATTGGCGACGACGCCTGGCTCCGGGGTGACTTCATCACCGCCATCCAGGGGCGCGGCGCGGCGATCATCGCGGCGCGCGGTCTCTCCTCCGCCGGGTCGGCCGCCAACGCGATCATCGACTCGGTCCACGCGATCCACGAGGGCACAGCGCCCGGCGACTTCACCTCGCTCGCGGTGGTCAGTCACGGCGAGTACGGCGTGCCGGCGGAGTTGGTGTTTGGCTATCCGGTGGTCTCGGAGGGCACGGGCTGGCGAGTGGCCGAGGGGATCGAGCACGACGCCGCGGCGCAAGCGCGCATCCAGGCCAGCACCGAGGAGCTAGTCGCGGAGCGCGAGCAGGTCAAGGCGTTGATGCCCGCGCACTGAGACTTTCACGCGCCGCTCCGCTGGGCGTCCAACCGCGCGCCCAATGGAGCGGCGCGTCTCCGCGGCCGGGCGCGGGGGCCTCACGCTGGCCTCACACCGGGCATGGGGTGATGGGCAGCGGCTTGAAAGGATCGGTGTCGCCGGTGTCCGTGGCGATGGTGGCGGCCCCGCTGGCCGCGACGGCCACCACGAAGTGGCGCGTGTGGGCCACGTGGCCCTGCGTATCGCGCACGTCCAGGAGCAGGTCCACCTGGAAGGTGCCATCGCTCAAGGCGGTGATTGCCGTGTTCGCCGTGGCGGTGCCGGGCGTGTTGGGCTCTGCATCGTCGAAGCAAGGCGCGCGCGCGAAGATGCCGGGTGTGATAAGAAAGCCAGGGAGCGCTGGTAAAACGTCTCCACGTGTAATGCTGGTCGGCGCCAGGGCGAGTGCCACCGCGCGCTGGGCGATCACACTCGCCGCGAGGGCATTGGGCGCGGTGGGCGGCGTGCCGGCCACACCATCCTGGATCGCGACGACCTGCGCGCCGATGCCAGCGAGATAGATATAACCGGTATCGGCACCGGTGTGGTCGACGGCAATGATTGAAGGGTTCGCCACGTTGAAGGGCAACTCCGCAATGGGCATCTCGCCCCTGCTGGGAGCCGGGGCCATCACCGCCAGTCCGGTCGGGGTCACTCGGTAGACGTGCCCGGCGATACCCTCCGGCTGTGGTAGGGTGATCGGCGTGGTGGGCGTTGGACTGATACTCAATGCGCCGCTCGTGGGATTCACGGACACATCCACAGTGCTCACCCCGCCGTTCGCCTCTATCCGCGAGCACAGGAAGGTCACGGTCTGGTCCGCCCCCCTGGTGGGCGGGGTCAGCGGAGCCGGTGGATTGACGCAACTCACGCCCGGGGGCAGATCGCGGGGAATAACGGTGGTGCCGGTGGCCCCGTCGAGGATGAGGATCTGAGCGCCCGCCGCGATTAGCAGGTGATGGTGGATGTCGTCCACGGCGAAGCCACTCAGGCGCCGCTCCTCGGCTGGCACCGCGAGCGTGGACGCGTCGAAAGTCCACCGCGGTGAGCCCGTTGCGCGGTCGAAGGCGATCAGGCGATCGGCGGTGGGCAGCATGACCGGCCCGCCGAAGCCGCTGGACGCCCGCCCGGCCAGCGCGAAGACGGTGGCGATCCCGGGGTCGGCGTCCAGTTGCAGGATCGCGGCGCGCTTGGCATGGCCCGCATCGGCGACCCACACAAGACGCGGCATCGGTGGCGAGGGCGGGGCGATGGTCTTGCCGCCGACGCCGCCGATTGTCACGCCAAACGGGAGGGCGCACGCCGCCAGGGCGAGCGCCAGGATCAGCGGCATCGCGCGCAGCGCTTGCCGCGGCCCCAGCCGTCGGGTTCCGCGCCGCAACCCGCCACCACGCAATCCCGGCTTTGTTCGGTCGCCGATTGGCACCATCGCGCGCCTCCCATCGGTCCGTTTGGCCGCGTTTGCTCACCACGCGCCACCGAATCCGCCTGCCACATACCGACGGGTCAGACCGCCGGCTCATCCTCTGTGACGCCGAGCGAGGCGGGCGAGTTCCCTCAGCCCGCGGCATTCGCTCTGATCTCAGCGCGCGGGCCAGGAAACGCTCGGGTGCTGAGGGGCATGCGGCCGGCGGATGTGTCTGCCCCCGCATGCCGGCTGCCAGAACCGGTGGTCAAGCGCCAAAGCCCCAGCCGCCGCGCCCACCTCATCACGGCCATCATGCGGGAGCGCACGCACACTAATTTTGCCCATCTGCCCATCTCGGCGGTATTGACACCAGCCAGTATACTGAGCGCGCGGGCCGCTGCCAGAGGGCTATGGCACAGAATCCTGCCGGGTCACTCGCATGAAAGTCATCAGGAGATGTCGTCCAAGCTGTCGATTGCTAGGTCGATAGGATGCCCCAATTCGACGCGCCATTGTCCGTTTAGTGCGGCAAGGAGAACAGGATGTCAGCACAGCACGCATACGCGTGCCCTCGGCTTTACTATCCTTATCGCTAGCCTCATGATCGGCATGCTCTATGCCGCGTGGCCTTTTGCCGCGGCCCCCGCTCCCTGGCGCACCTTCCACGATCCCGTCCATGGATTCTCGCTGAGCTATCCGCGTACCTGGATCCTGGCCCCCGAGCGCGACGGTAGCCACATCACGCTCATCAATCCGTCGACCGCTACGACGATGAGTCCAATTGTCTTGACGACGACCGCCACGCCGACCATGGTGCTCAATCAGGCGGTCCCACCTGGAGCGACAAGCGTCGTATCCCGCACGGTGGCGAGCGCACCGGCCATCGCCTATCTCAGTCCCTACCAGCCTCCGATGACCGCGCAGGCCCGGCACGAAACGCCGAAGCCAGCGCAGAGCCAAACGGTAGTCGTCGCGGCGCGCAACCGGGCGGGCACGACCAACATCTACGGCTTCACGCTCATCCAGCAAACCGATGCCAAGGGCCACATGAGCGCCAACGTGGGTGCCGACGGCAGCGTATTCGCCGGCATTCTGGATAGTCTCGCCTTCCCGGCGACCATCAATCCAGTCGCCAGCCCGTCCACGCAAGCGAGACCGGGACCGGATTCCATCATCGGCGGCGGGGGCGGCTGCGATGTGGTGTGCTGGGCGGACGACAACTGGAACTACACCAGCTACGATGATACGTCACACCTGTATTGCGATTCCTCAGGAGAATCCGGCTACTATCCGAACTATTCGTGCGGCGACGGAACAAATCACGACGGGACGATCGTGCAGGGCAATGGCGGGGCCGGAGTCAACTGGTACCAGCCGTTCTTCCAGTGTGCCCAATTCGTCGCGCGCGCGCTCACGCAGGAGGGTGCCATCGCTGGGCTGCTCAACGGCGGCGCCGGTGGCTACACGCCCGCGTCCCCCTACATCGGCAGCTACAGCTATAGCTACTACCCGTTCACGCTGCCGCCGTACTCGGCCAACACCAATCGCGACCTGACCAATGTCAACGGCCTCTATCACTACCTGATGGATTCAGGCATCGTGTC
>JANWHL010000239.1 GCA_025450405.1 Ktedonobacterales bacterium | reverse complement strand
GCGGGACCAGCCGGGCCGAGCGCATCATCGCGGACCTGACCAATCTGCTGCTGGCCAAGCTGGGCGCCGAGCGCAATGGCGAGGCTGGCGGCGACCGGATCGCGCGCTATGTGGCGGGTGCGGGCACCGCCAGTGACCTGCTGGCGCCGCTACTGAAAGCGGCATCGCCGCGGGTCCTCACGGCCGGGGACGGGTTCCATCTGGAGGACCGCGCACTGCGCCGTGGGTTGGCGGCGCTCGCCCCCCTAGCGCTGCGCGACGCCCCGGCGCACGCGCTAGGGGAGGCGTTTCAGGCGCTGATGGGTCCGCGGCTGCGTGGCGAGAAGGGGCAGTTCTTCACGCCGCGGACGCTCGCGCGCGCGATGATCACCATCCTCGATCCGCGGCCCGACGAGCGCGTGGTGGACCCGGCCTGCGGGACGGGCGGCTTCCTGATCGAGACGCGAGCCGCGTGGGCGGAGGAAGGTGTGCGAGCTGGCGGCCAGGGTATCGCGCTCGTCGGCGTGGAGAAGGACTATGACCTGGCGCGGCTGGCCGAGGCGGCGCTGGCTATATTGGCGCCGGAACGCGGCGCCGTCCATCACGCGAACGCGCTGGACCTCGCCGGTCTGGCGGCGTTGCCGCCCGACGGCTCGCCGCTCGGCGCCGATGTGGTGCTGACCAATCCGCCCTTCGGCGCGCGCATCAAGGTGACCGAGGCGGCGATCCTGCGCCAGTTCGCGCTCGGTCACCGCTGGGTCCGCACGCTCTCGGGCTGGCGCCAGACGGCGACCACGCTCGGCGCGCAAGATCCGCAGATCTTGTTCATCGAGCTGGGCATCCGGCTGCTGCGTCCGGGCGGCCGGATGGGCATCGTGCTGCCCGAGGGGGTCTTCGGGAATCAGAGTCTGGGCTACGTCTTGGACTACATCCGCTCCCAGGGGCATATCTTCGCGCTGCTGGACTGCCCGCGGACGACCTTTCAGCCGGGGACGGACACCAAGACGAACGTGCTGTTCTTCCGGAAGGGGTCGACGGAGGGAAGAGAGCACAGAGAAATTCACACTGAGGACACAAAGGACACGGAGGGGAGGAGGGAGAGGGAAAAGGGACGAACCACAGAGGCCGCGGAGAGCACAGAGAGGCGTGCGGAGGCCTCACCCCCAGTCCCTCTCTCACGGGGAGAGGGGAGCCAGATGGGCAGCGTGCCGGCGCGCGGGCTGTGGACAGCGGTGGCGGCGCACTGTGGGCACGACCGGCGCGGACGGCCGGTGACGGCGGGCGGCGCGCCGTATCCTGACGACCTGGTGGCCATCGGGCAGCGCTTCGCTGGGCGCGAGGCGGGCGGTGGCCCATGGCAGGCGGTGGCGGCCCCGGAGCCATACTACCTGGTGCCGCGGTATTACGACCGGGCGCCGCTGCGCGAGCTGGAGGCGGCGGCGCGGCGGATGGACGCCACGCTCACGACCATTGGCCAGTTGGTCCGCGACGGCCACCTGCGCATCCGCAAGGGACACGAGGTTGGCGCTGAGGCGTACGGCACGGGGGACATTCCCTTTGTGCGCACATCGGACATCGCCAATTTTGAGGTCTCGATTGATCCGACTAGGAGCGTGAGTGAGGAGGTGTACCGGCGCTACGCGGACCAGCAATGCCTCAACCCGCGCGATCTGCTGTTGGTCTGTGATGGACGGTATCGGATCGGCCGCGCGGCTATTCTGCTGGAGCATAACGCGCGGTGCGTGGTGCAGAGTCACATCCGCATCCTCACGCTGGGGTCATCCGCGCCGGTGGATGCCTTTGAGCTGCTCTATCTGCTCAACCTGCCGATGGTACGCCACCACATCCGCGACCTGGTATTTGTCCAATCCACACTCGGCCAGCTTGGCAAGCGCCTGCTGGAGGTAACGCTGCCACTGCCCGCGCGCACAGCGGAGTGGGAGCGCACCGCCGGTGACTTCAAGGCGCTGATCACCGAGCGGGCGCGGATGCTCCGGCGGCTGCGCGAGTTCGAGCCGCCGGGCGACGAGCTCTAGAACATACGCGATCCCGGTAATCCGTTCCGCTTCGTCGGTGCGCCCAGCAGCCGCTTGATCGCCGTCGGCATGCTCACATCGGGAGCGCTGTGGAGGGTCAAGGCAGCCCCCAGACCGCCGATGCATTCCCCCGCGCCGATCGCGGTCGCCGGTATCCTGGTTCAGGAACGGTCGCCTCCTTGGAGTCTTGCGCCACCGCGAGCAATGACGCAAACGAGTTCACCCCGGCACGCAGAACTGACACCACTGGTGTGACGGATGGTAGGGCCGGCACGTCGGATCTCCTTCGCGATGAACTCAGCGACTCGTTCGCTCCTCCGCGGTCAACGTTCCCCGCGCGGTGCGGCTCGCGGTGAATCGCCTCCCCAGAGTATGGATGTCGACACGGACGGCCATGCGGCTTTGACACCCCCAGCCGCCAGCGGTACAATGCGGGTAGCCCTGGAGGTCCGCACGCGATGAATTCCACCCCCGCCGTGGGAGCGCCCACAAGCCAGTCGATCACCCCCGCCGCCGCGCCTGATGACCCAGCCCGCACCGTGCCCCTGCCGCGCGTGGAATCGCAACCCGTGCCCGGCGTGTTGGCCCTGGCGCTGCGCATCCCCGTGCGGCTGCTCGAGCTGCCCGTGCTCTATAAGGTCCTCGTCGCCAACAGCGTGGTGATCCTGCTCGGGGCCACGATGGGAACGTATCTGGCGACACGCCTCCATGAGGGCAGCGGCATGCCCGTCCTGGTCGGCTTCGTGGCGACCGGCCTGCTCGCTAGCGTCGCCATCAACTTCGTGCTGCTCAAGCTGGCCTTCGCGCCGCTGACCCGCCTGCGCGAGACCATGAGCCGCGTCCAGGCCGGCGAGATGAACCTGCGGGCGGCGGTGAGCGGGCTCGACCCCGACGCCGACCAGCTCGCCGTCGCGCTGAATACGATGCTCCAGGCCCTCGACGACGTCTCGCGGTCGCGCGCCAGCCAGATCCTCCACGCGCAGGAGCAGGAGCGGAAGCGCATCGCCCGCGAGCTGCACGACGAAACCAGCCAGGTGCTCACCTCGCTGCTGATCAGTCTCGCGCTGCTGGAGGAGACGGTCACCAGTGAAGAGGCGCGAGGCCGGGTCGCCGACACGCGAGCGCTCGCCCACCAAACATTGCGCGCCGTGCGCAACCTGAGCATCGACCTGCGGCCGAGCGCGCTGGACGACTGGGGCCTGCTGCCCGCGCTGCGCTGGTACATCAAGGAGTACCAGCGGAACTGCGGTGTCGCGGTGGAGTTCAGCGCCAGCGGCTTCAAGGAGCGGCTGCCGGCGGACATGGAGACGGCCCTCTATCGCGTCATCCAGGAATCGCTGACCAACACGGCCAAGCACGCGCGGGCACACAAGGCCTGGGTGACGATGACGGCGGAGCCGGGGCTGGTGCGGGCCTTGGTCCGCGACGACGGCGCGGGCTTCGATGCTCGGGCCGTCCTCAAGACCCCGTGGCAGGACCGCGGCCTGGGCCTGGCGGGGATGCAGGAGCGCGCCATGCTGCTCGACGGCTCGATGGCGATTGAGTCGACACCCGGCGACGGGACACGCATCGAGGTCACGATGCCGGTGCGCGGCAGCGTTTCCGAGGGCGCAACTCCCGCGCGCACAATCGCCGTGGTCATGACCGCCGTGGACACGGGCGCCGCGGACACGGGCGCCATGGTCATGACCGTGGGCGAAGAGCCGGCGGTGGAGGACCGCCGAGCGGCTGATGTGGCGCGGGATGAACGCCCAGCTGAGGTGCCGGCTGAGCCGGCGGACGCGCGATGAACGGCGCTGACCTCATGCGGGAGCACCGCGATACCCCCAGGATGGCACCACCCATGTCGATATCACCACCCACACAGACCGCGCCAACTCCGGGGGCCGTCCACCCAGAGGCAAGGCCGGGCGCCGAGCCACCGGTCGAGCGGCGCATCCGCGTGCTGTTGGCGGACGACCACACCATCCTGCGGGCCGGCCTGCGCATGATGCTGAACGCGCAGCCGGACATGGAGGTGGTGGGCGAGGCCAGCGACGGGCGCCAGGCGATCGCGGAGGCGCAGCGCATCCAGCCAGACGTCATCCTGATGGACATCACCATGCCCGAGCTGAACGGCATCGAGGCGACGCGACAGGTCAAGCGGCTGTTGCCCGGCGTGCGCGTGCTGGTGCTGACCATGCACGAGAACGAGGAGTATCTTTTCCAGGTGCTGCGCGCGGGGGCGTCGGGGTACATGCTCAAGGAGGTCGCCGACACCGAGCTGCTGAACGCCATCCGGCTGGTGAACCGGGGCAGCGTGTATCTCTCCAGCTCGGCCCAGTCCATGATGGTGGGCGACTACCTGCAGCGGGTGCGCACCGGCGAGGAGCGTGACAGCTATAGCGAGCTGACTGAGCGCGAGCGCGAGATCCTCAAGCTGGTGGCCGAGGGCTACACCAACAACCAGATCGGGGAGCGGCTGTTCATCAGCCCCAAGACGGTGGACACGCACCGCACCCACGTCATGGACAAGCTGAATCTGCACAGCCGCGCGGAGCTGGTGAAGTACGCCATGCGCCGGGGGTTGCTCGAAGATTGAGCGTTAACGCCCGTGCTTCGCCGCGACGATCTGCGCCATGACGGCGAGGGCGATCTCCTCGGGGGTTTTGGCGCCGATGTCGATGCCGATGGGGCTATGGATGCGGGCGATCTGGTCGTCGGGCACGCCGGCCGCGCGCAGGCGGGCGTCGCGCTGGGCGTGGGTGCCGCGGGAGCCGATGGCGCCGACATAGCCCACCGGCGCGGCCAGCGCCACCTGGAGGGCGGGATCGTCGAACTTGGGGTCGTGGGTCAGGATGGCCACGGCGGTCGAGCGGTAGAGCGGCAGGCGGCGCAGCGCCTCGTCGGGCCACTCCACCAGCAGCTCGTCCACATCGGGGAAGCGCTCGGGCGTGGCGAAGGCCTCGCGGGCGTCCACGACGGTGACCCGGTAGCCGAGGACGCGGGCGATCCGGCTGAGCGGGATGGCGACGTGGCTGGCGCCGACGATGACGAGCGCGGGCGGCGCGGGATAGGCGGCGAAGAAGACCTCGGCCGGCCCGGCACCTGCCAGTGGGAGCATGCGCGTCTCGGAGACGCCGCGCTGGAGCAGGTCCTGGGCGGCGGCGGCGCCCGCCGTGTCCAGCTCGGGGGCCAGCCCACCAGGCCAGGCCGCGGGCGGCGCCCAGGTGGCGGCGCGGCCGAGCAGGTTCGCGCGCTCAGCCGGCGCGGCGACGATCTCGGCCAGCAGGGCCTCGCGGCCGGCGCGGAGATCGCGCAGCAGGGCATCGTGACGCGCGTCCACCACGTCCACCAGCACCCGAATCTCGCCGCCGCACGACAGGCCGATGCGCTCGAAGTTCTGGTCGTCGGAGATGCCATACTCCAGCACCTCGGGCGCAGGCGTGCTCTTGCCGGAGGCGCGGATGAGCCCCAGGCCGTGCTCGATCACGTCGGGCTCGACACAGCCGCCGCTGACCGACCCGGCGATCTCACCGTCCTCATTCACGGCCAGGGCCGCGCCGATACCGCGCGGCGCCGAGCCCGAGACCGAGATGACCGTCGCCACGGCCACACGCTTGCCGGCGTCCCGCCAGCGCTCGACGTCACCCGCCACCTCGCGCATGATCGATCCCTCCTTCGCCCATCGGCACCGGCTTACTCCCTACCCCACTCCCGCACCACCTCGCTTCTCCCCGCTCCCCGTGCCCTCCATCCGCTCAGCGCTTACCCTATCCTATCCCTCTCTCCCTCTGTGCCCTCCGTGTTCTATGTGGTTTCACTCGCCTCCTCTCCTCGCCCTCTCCTCGCCCTCTCGGCGTCCTCCGCGCCCTCTCGGCGGTTAACTCCTCCGCCTCTCCTCCCTCTCTCCTCCGTGTGTCCCCAGTGGGGGACCCCAGCCCCCCGTGGGGGACCCCGCCTCCGTTTCCTCATTGTGAACCTTCTCTGTCCTCATTGCGAATTTTCCCCGCGCCCGCCCGATAGCCCGCGCGCAGCGCTTCGAGCAGCTCCTCGCGTCGCGTATAGAGACGACGCAGCGGTCGCGGCTGTGCCCGGCTGACCGCATAGGCGGCAATCAGCGGGAACGCGACGGTCGTATCGGCATAGACCACCACGGTGTCCACAAGGAGGTCCGGCTTGATCTTCCCCCAACTGACCGCCTCGGACGGGGTGGCGCCGGAGAGGCCGCCCCACTGCGGCGCGTCCTGGGTGATCTGAATGAAGTAGTCGTGGCCGCCCTTGTTGATGCCCAGGACCTCCCAGAGCTGCGGCTGGGTCTGGAGGTAGAAATTCTTGGGGGAGCCGCCGCCGAGGATGATCACGCCGTTGCGTGTGGCTTCGCGCACGATGGCCGTGGTCTCGTGGACGTCGAAGAGCGGGTCGATGGTCAGGGCATAGCCGTCGAGCTGGTGGCGCGCGAGATTCATGCCGATCGACGAATCACCGGGCGACGAGGTGTAGATCGGCACGTCCCAGCGCGCCGCCATCGCCAGCACCGAGTCCTCGGGCCGGACACCGACCTGGAGGAGGCGCTCGCCGATCAGATGGTGGAGCTCGGCGGTGGACATCGGGCGCTGTGGAAAGGTCGTGAAGCACTCGCGCAGGAAGGCGTCGGTATCGAGGAGCACGGCATCGCGGAAGAGGATGTCGTAGATGCGGATGACGCCGGCGTCATGGAGGTCGGGGTCGGGCAGGGTGAAACTGCCACGATGGAGCGCGAAATCGAGCGCGTGGTGGATGTCGTGATAGAGATTGGCGCCCGTGCTAACGATGAAGTCAATCGCCCCGCGTTCCATGAGCGCGATGATGCTGCCGCCGACACCAGCCGGGGTCATCGCCCCGGCCACGGTCAGGCAGATGGTCACATCCGCCTCGGGATCGAGCATACGGGTGGCGTAGAGCCGCGCGGCCTCGTTGATACGCCCGGCGTTGTACGCCTGGAAGGCCGTGTCGATCAGGTCGGCGGCGGACATATCGGGCTGGGGGCGCGCAGGCGCGATGCGCCGCCCGCCAAGATAGGGCGTGGCGGCATCGTCTTCGGGCGTGCTGGCGCGCTCCGCGGCCGGATGCGCTGGGGGCGACCCCGATATGGATCGCCGGTCGGCGGGCGCAGCGGAATCGTCGCGACGGCGCGACGGACCCTCTTGTGGACGATGCGGCACGGTCTGGCTGCTCCTGACGGCGTCCAGAGCGCGCGCCGCGGTGGGGACGCCGGTGCGCCAGTATACCACGTGCCAGCGGGCGCGGCTCCCAGGGCGACGCGCCAGCGATGATGACGCGCGCCTAATTGTTCGGGTACAGGTACTCGGCGCCAGGATAGTCCACGCGGATGTAGCGGTAATCCACCGCCGCGTAGCCGCCACCGCGCCACCACATGTTCATCTCCGAGATCAGGATCCAGCCGGCATTCCTGCCCGTCCCGATGCTCTCGACGAACGCGTAGTGCCCAACCGGCACCGTGTTGTACCAGATCGGCACCCCCACCTTGGGCACCTTGTGCCAGGGGAGCCCAAGCAAACTCGTGGGGGGATAGCGCCCATTGTTCCGCAACAGCGCCTCGGGCCACCATTCGCAGTAGCCGAACGGCAGAATCTCGTGGCCGTTGTAGAGGTAATCCATCGGGTTGGGGTGGTAGATCTGGCCGAAGCAGCCCGGTGGGATGGCCCAACGCGAGACGGCGATGGTCCATACGATCGAGCGGTCGCCAGTGCACGGCTCACCCTGGGGATAGCCGAGCGGGAAGTACGCCGGCCCGCCAGGGGTCGGGGTTGGCGGCACGACCGATCCCGCGTGCGCGTTCCAGGAGAACGGCGCGATGCGGACGCCCGGAGACTTGCTGGTGAACGGGATCGACAGGCACAAGCCGGATGAGGCCCCATGGCCGGTGCTGGCGCAGTCCGAGCCGGCACCGGCCGGCGAGAGGCGTGGCAGCGCCACACCAAAGAACAGGACCACGAAGAGGACGAGATTGACCGCCCACAGGAGGGGGCGGCGGAGAACGAGCGCCGCGAGCCGCCCACCGTAACGGCGTTTTGGGGGGCGCTTCGGGCCGAAGATCACCGTGGTGGCGGGCGGCTTCACATCGGTAGATTGGACGGCGGGGAGGCCGGTCGCGGTGCGCGAGTGGCGCAGGGCGGGCAGCCCGGAGGCGCCGGTCAGCGCGGGAGGCGCGGCGGGTCGCGCGAACTCCGCGGGCGCGCTTTCACCCTCCGGCTCGTTGTCCCAGCCGGTGCCGACCTCCGGGTCGGACCAATCCCCCTCGGTCCAATCTCCCTCAGGCCAATCCCGATTGGGCCAATCGTCCATCTGGTTTGCGGGCGCGTCGGGCGTGACCGCGGGGACCGTTGGCGGGGTCATGGCCGCCGTCAGGGTGCGATATCCCTGATCCGCCCGTCGTCCTTGAGGTGTCTGGCGATGGTGCGATCCCGTGCCCACGGCGCCCTCCTCGGTCGGTGATCCCGCCCCCCCACGCTGGCGGCGCTCCTCGCACACTGTACCAGAACCAGGCGCCGATCACCCAGAGCCGTACAGCGGCTTGGGAGAGAAGTACCTGGCGGACGGCGCAAAAAGGCCACACTCAGCGGTGCGCATATGATAGCACAGCCGTGGGCGGTTCGCACGCGGAACTTCAATTCCGCATCCGCGCCCCACGATCCGCCCGCCAGTGACCGCGGCCCGCGCGGCCCCTACAGCCAACATCCGCGATGCCGGGTCGCGCTTAGGTTGATGTGTATGGGGCGGCGGATGCCCCACTGACATCCGCCGGAGCGGGCGAATGGCGCGGTCGCGGGGCGCTACTCGCCAGGAGCCCGCGGCTCGTCATCCGCGGGCGGGGCATCCGCCAGGTCGGGCTCCGCCAGGTCGGGCTCCGGGGTGTTTGGTGAGGCAATGCTGGCGAGGAGGCCCGAGGTGTGCGCTAACATGGGCACGCCGGTCACCCGGATGGTGCGGGTGAGGTGCTCCTCATAATCCAGGTGGGCGCGTTCCACGGCGGCGGCCTCGACGGCATCGCGCCGGCGCTCGGCCAGCCGGTGCGTGCGCCGGTCACGCGGCAGCGGCACGGTCGTGATGCCGGCGTGCCGGTGGGGCGGCGAGAGCTCCTCATCGGCGGCGACGAGATCGGCGACGTAGTCTGGTGGATCGTCGCCAATGATCTCATAGAGATCGTCCGGGTCGTCCTCGCGCTCAGCACTCAGGTGCGACCAGACCAGGAAAATGGACGGCTCTGGCAGCGGCGCGGTGACCTTGCCACGGCGCGGCTTCCAGGAGAGGTGCGGGAAGCGTGGCGCGCGGCGGTGGTCGGCTTCCCACTCGGCCAGGGTGGTGGCGGCGGCGAACCCGGCGGCCACGGCGGACGCGCGCAGCACTTCATCACCGCCGATCACGACGACGTATTTGCCATGGGCGCGGCAGCGCTCGTACAGCGTCTCCAATCCATTGGCCAGCGCGGTGCTGGTTCCGGTGGGAAAGACGAGGGCGACCTCCTCCTCCCGAGTGTGTCGGAGCGCCGCCAGGATGGTGTCGATCGTGGTGTTGGGCGACACGCGGATCGCATAAAGCATGACAATACCCACTGGTGCGGCGGCAGCCCGCGAAGCAGTGGGAACACGTCCCGGCGCGAGCGTTGGATGGATGGACATGCCGCCGGCTGTGAGGGTGCGCCAAGCCACGGCGCACGGGCCTACTGGGTCGGGCGCGGACATCATCGCGATGATGTCCGCGGAGGATAGGGCGACGCGCGAAGCCGCCAGCGCGTCACACCTCATCGGTACCTCTTTGTTATACAACGTACGACGTGGCCGATCGCGCGAGGGCAACCAGAATTGGCTGCCACATGGACTACGGGGTACCAACACGTCGCCGCCCGCGCGCGCCAGTGGTGCGCGCGGGCGGCGACACCGCTCGATGTGGCGAACTAGCCTGACGTCGCTAGCCCACCTGGGTGGCGACCACCTCAGGGACGACGGCCACCGCCTCCGCGAGGCGGCCCGCCTGGCGGCCGCCCCCCTGGGCCGACTCCGGGCGACCGCCGCCCCGGCCCCCCAACCGCTCGCCCACCGCCTGGGCCACCTTGCCCGCGTGGACGCCCCGCTTGACCAGGGCCTCGTCCGCCGTCACGATGAACCGGGCCTGACCATCCACCTCCGCCGCCAGCAGGACCACGCCCGAACCCAGGCGCCCCCGCACCGCGTCCGCCAGGTCGCGGAGCGCCCGGTCGTCCGCCACGGAAACCACCGCCGCGACCACCGGAATATCCCCCGCGCGCACCGGCGAAGCCGCCAGGTCCGCGGCGATCTCGCGCGCCTGGCCGCGCTGGACCTGTGCCAGCTTGCGGCGCGTATCGGTCAGGTCGTCCTGGAGCTGCTGGATGCGGTCCTGAATGGCCACCGGATCCGGCGGCGTCTGGAGCCGGTCCGCGATCCCACTGACGAGGGCGCTGCGGCCCTGGAGGTGGGCCAGCGCGCCACGGCCGGTGAATGCCTCGATCCGCCGGATACCCGCCGCGACGCTCGTCTCCTGCGTCGTCACGTAGAGGCCGATCTGGCCGGTGGCGTGGCAGTGTGTCCCGCCGCACAGCTCCTTGCTCGGGCCCATCGTCACGACGCGGACCTCGTCGCCATACTTCTCGCTGAACAGGGCCATGGCCCCGGTCGCCACCGCCTCGCGATACGGCAGGACCTCGGTCCTCACGGTCAGGTCGTCCAGCACCCAGCCGTTGATCCGCTCCTCGAGGGTCG
>JANWHL010000238.1 GCA_025450405.1 Ktedonobacterales bacterium | reverse complement strand
GGGGGACCCCAGCCCCTCTCCCCGTGGGAGAGGGGAGTCCGGCGCACGCCGCGGGGGGTGGATGGCGGGCCGGGCGGCGGGGCGAGGATGCGCCGGGTGCCTACGAGGAGGATGCGACTTTCCAGAGGTAGCCATCTGGGTCGCTGAAGTACCCGAAGTATCCCCATTTCGTGGCCGCCGCTTCCTTCACCGCGGCACCACCGGCCGCTATGGCGGCACCCATGACTTCGTCCACCGCCGCGGGCGATGGGACGATGTAGTGGAACGAGATCCCCCGGAATCCGGATCCCTCGGCGGAGACACCGGCATCACGGGCCGCCGCCTCGCGTTCGTAGAGGGCCAGTGACGACGAGCCGTCACCCAGATTGAACTTCACGAAAGTCGGATAGTCTTGCTCGATCGCGCAGCCCAGACCTTCCCCATAGAATTTTTTGGAGCGGGTCAGGTCCGCGACGCCGATCATGATGGCGCTCACTTGCACAGGCACGATGGTCTCCCTTTCAGAATGGTCTCTCGTCTACGTGGCGTTGAGCACGCCTATCTGAGTGACGAAACGCGGCGGCAAAGTGTGACGAGCCCACATGACATCCACGACCACGCGGGCGGACTGCCTCCCCGTATCCCGCACCGACTTCCACCCGCGTGCGCGGCGGCGATTTGGCGCTGCCGCGCGCCCAGCGCCGTGGCGCGTATACTACCCGCGCGAGCGGATAGGCCGCACGCGAATCTACCCGCCGCCGGAGCTGATACGACCATGCATGTCGATGCCCTCACCCTGGCCGCCCTCGCCGCCGAGCTGCGCCGCGACCTGCTCGGTGCCCGCATCGAGGATGCCATCCAGCCCACGCCGCGCGCTGTCGCCCTCCAATGCTGGGGCGGCGGCCGGAACAACTGGCTGCTGCTCTCCGCGCACCCCCAACTCGCTCGTGTCCACCTGCTGGACCGCAAGCCGCGCAAGCTGGCCGTGGAGCCGCCGCCCTTCGTCATGCTGCTGCGCAAACACCTCGAAGGCTCGCGGATCGTCGCCATTGATCAGCCCCACTGGGAGCGGGTGCTGGCCATTGGCTTCGCCCGGCGTGGTCCCCGCGAGGCGCACCCCGATGAAGATGATCCCAATGGCGCGGACGCCGGCGGGAGGTTCGAGACGCCCCCGCCCGGCGTCTGGCTCATCGCCGAGATGATGGGTCGCCTGAGCAACCTGGTCCTGCGCGACGACGCCGGCACGATCCTCGGTGCCCTCCACCTCGTTGGACCCGAGGTCAACCGCTATCGCACCATCGCGCCCAACCTGCCCTACCTGCCGCCCCCGCCCCAGACGCGTGTACTCGGCGACGAGACCCAGCCGCGGCCACGGCCCGAGACCATCACGGGCGCCGATCTCGCCGAGGCCGCCGCCGCCATGCTCGCTGCCCCGCGCAATCCCAAGCGCCCGCCGCGCGTTGCGAATCTGCTGGCGGGCCACGTCCTCGGCTGCGGTCCGGACCTTGGGCGCGAGGTCGCGGCCCGCGCGCTCGACGATCCCGACGCCGCTCTGGCCGCCGACCTGCCCTGGGAGGCACTGGCCCGCGCCGCACGGTCGCTCGCCGCGCTGCCCGCCACTGGCGCCTGGCACCCGACCCTCGTCCTCGCCCCAGGATGGGGGAATTCTCAAGGAGAGAGACGTGAAACCACAGAGAGCATGGAGAACACAGAGAACACAGAGGGAAAGAGAGGGACGGATGTAACCGCCGAGGGCGCGGAGGACGCCGAGGGGCGCGGAGGGGGGGATGTTCACAACGAAGCGCGAATCCACGCTGAGAGAGAAACTGAGCGGGGGAGGGTCGAAGCGGAGAGGGAACCGATCGCCTACGCCGTGTATCAGCCGCGGCGGTACCCTGGCCATGAACTGGTCGCGTTTGCGGGCGTGAACGCGCTGCTGGCCAGCTATTACCGCCAGGCGGAGTGGCGCGACGCCGTCGAGGGTGCCAAGTCCAGCATGCGCCGCGCCCTCGTCACCCACCGCGAACGCTGCCTGCGCAAGGCCGACGTGCTGCGCGCCGAGCTGGCCCAGCGTGACGAGGCCAGCCAGCTCCGCGAGGAGGCGCAGATCCTCCTCACCTTCCAGACGGAGGTCGCTCCCCGTGCCACGACCTTCACGGTCGATCACCCCTTCGCCGCGCCCCCGAGCGACGGCGCCGCGGCCGCGACGGTCACCATCGCGCTTGACCCCCGGCTCACGGCCGTGGAGAACGCCAACCGCCGCTTCGCCCGCTATCACAAGCTCCAGCGCGCGGCGGCGCTGATCCCGCCCCAGATCGCCGGCAACGACCTGGAGATCGCCCGCCTCGATCAACTGCTGACCGACCTCGCGCTGGCCGACACTACCGACGAGATCGCCAACGTGCGCGCCGTGGTGGTTGAGGCCGGCTATCTGCGTGGCGCACGTGCTGGCGCCCGCGCGAAGGTCTCTGGCAAGACGGCCGGCCCTGGCGGCAAAGGCAAGCCTGGCAAAGGCGGCAAACCCGGGAAGGGCGGCAAGGCGGTCGTCGTGGGTGGCGCGCCGCTCCGGCGCCAGTCGTCGGATGGCTTCGCGCTGTTGGTGGGCAAGAACAGCCGCCAGAACGAGGAAGTGACCTTCCATATGGCCAGCGGCGGCGACCTCTGGCTGCACGCGCGCGGGGTCCCGGGTGCCCATGTGATCATCAAGAGCGGCGGCCGGCCGGTCCCCGAGACCACGCTGCGCGAGGCGGCGGCGCTGGCGGCCTATTACTGCCAGGCGCGCGGCGCCCGCACGGTGCCGGTGGACTACACCGAGCAGCGCTACGTCCGCCACATGAAGGGCGGCGGCCCCGGCATGGTCATCTACGAGCGCGAGCATACGCTGCACGCGGCTCCCGCCGACCCGGCGGCGGAGACGAGCGGCACGCGCGCGTAAGTCCTATGGCGCCCAGCCGCCAGGGAAGCGGGTGAACATGCCGCCGGCCGCGGGCGAAGGTAGTGGTACGGCGAGGATGCGGAATTGAAGTTCCGCGTGTAATCCTGAGCTTCGGGCGGTGTGTAGGCGAGCAAGGAGACACCCAGGCGGGCGCGCCAACCGAGGGCGGGCCGCGTGGTGGAGCAATGAGGCGCCCTGAAGGACGCGGGTAATCCCAGTCGCGGGGGGGTCAGGGGGCCGCGGGCACGGGGGGCGCAGTGACCGCGGCGACGCGGCCAGCCGGCGATTATCGAGGGAACGCGGGCATCGCGTAACTGCCGACGCCGGGACGTGTTGGGCGGGCACTGGTGGCCCCGACGAGGTGGAACCGAGCGGGCGATTGGCGTGATGGCGCGCTTGTAACCGCGGCGCGGACGTATCGTTGAGGTGTTGTGGCGGCGCCTCACCGCCGCGGTGCCTCAGCGTGGTGGCGTCGGGGTGTCTCCCGTCAGCCAGCGATCCGCCCAGGCGAGCGCGGCCGTGACGATGGTCTCCAGCGCGTGCCCCTTGGTGGTGAGCTGATATTCGATGCGCACCGGCGTATCGGGGATGACATGGCGCACCACGATCCCCTCCGCTTCGAGCTCCTTGAGGCGCTCAGAGAGCATCCGGTCGCTGATGTCGGGGATGGTCGCGCGGATGTCACCGAACCGGCTGACGCCCCGTAGCATGGCCCGCAGGATCGATCCGGTCCAGCGGCGGCCGATCAACTCGATCGTGTAGTGGTAGTACGGGCAGAAAGGCCGGGGGCACGCGGATGGCCCGTCGGCGCAGTCGCAGAGGGGCGGCGCGATTCGCTCGTCCACAGGTCCCCTCCGTTTGCCATTGGCGTCACGGGCCGGCGTGTGCCAGCCTCGATCCCGGGCATGTATGCCTCCCGCCATGGTCAGCGCGCCGTGGTCAGCACGCGCCGGCCAGGCGTGGCCGCTCCGGGAGGCTCCGCTGACATTCTAACCTATTGTGAGTCACTTGACAATAGTAAGTCGTCCTGGTATAGTCGGTTCAAGGCGCAAAGGAGGGCATGGCATGAGCGATCACCCTGAGCCCGCGTCCCCTGACAGCACCAAGGCCGCGGCGCGCACGCCGCTGGCTGACCGCATCAGCGAGCCGCTCCAGCGGTTCATCGGTGTCCTGATCGGCTCCAACCACCGCCCGCCACGGTGGTTCAAGAGTCTCCTGAATGGCACGTGGCTCGGTCACCCGCTGCATCCCGTCATCACCGACATCCCGATCGGGGCCTGGACGCTGGCCGCCCTCTTCGACATCATCTGGCTCGTCTCCCCAACGTCCAACGCCTGGGCGGCGCGGGGCGCTGAGGTGCTGGTCATCGCGGGGGTGGTCGTCTCGCTGGGCGCGATCGTAACCGGCTCGGCGGACTGGAGCGACACGTACGGCCGGGAGCGCACGATCGGGCTGCTCCACGGCGCCCTGATGATCCTCGTCGCGATCGTCTACGCGGTCTCGTTCGGCCTGCGCTACACCGTCGGGTCTGGCGAGAGTGTCGTCGGCGCGGTGCTGGGCTTCGTGGGTGTCGCGGTGTGGGGGGTGGCGGCGTTCCTGGGCGGGGAGATGGTGTTCACGCTGGGCACGAACGTCAACCACACCGCCTGGGAAGCCGCGGGCGAGGACTTCGAGCCGGTCATCGCGCTGAACGATCTGCCCGAGAACCGGCTGACGCGCGTGGTGGCCGCCGGCGTTCCGGTGGTGCTCGTGCGCTTGGGCGACAAGATCGCCGCGATCTCCGCCACGTGTCCGCACGCGGGCGGGCCGCTGGACGAAGGTTCGCTGGAGGACGGCGTGGTGACTTGCCCCTGGCACAGCTCGCGCTTCCGCATGCGCGATGGCCGCGTCCTCACGGGTCCGGCCACGACCAACGCGCCGCGCTACAATGTACGTATTCGCGATGGGCAGGTCGAGGTCCTGCGCGCCCAGGGCCACTGAGCGAGAACCGGGCGGGCGCATAACCATGCGCCCCTACAATGCGGAACTGATGGGCTAAAGCGGGTACAAACCGGGCCGCGCGGACAGAGACGGAACGAGGGGCTGGAAGCATGTCGATCCCAATGGATATTGAAGACGATGAGCTACAAGCGGCGATGGAGATCCAGCGCCGCCATGTCTCCCCGGAGCAGATGCGCAAATTCGAGCGCGCCGCCGCCGAAATGTTCACGGCCTTCGGGCTCGATCTGAATACCCCCGGCACCCGCGACACGCCGCGCCGCTTCGTTCGTGCGCTGTACGACGCCACGGAGGGCTATGACGGTGACCCCAAGCTCGTCACCGTGTTCGAGGTGGAGTGCGCCAGCGGGGCGGATTGCCACTCCAGCCAGGTGATCGAGGGGCCCATCCCCTTCTTCGCCCTCTGTGAGCACCACGCCCTGCCGTTCTTCGGCCACGCCTATGTCGCCTATATCGCTCACGAGCACATTGTCGGCATCTCCAAGCTCACGCGCCTTGTCCGGCTCTTCGCCAAGCGCTTCAATGTGCAGGAGCGGCTGAGCCAGCAGATCGCCGACACGCTCGACACTATGCTCCAGCCGCACGGGGTGGCGGTGTACCTGGAGGCCCGGCACCTGTGCACGGAGATGCGCGGCGTGCGCGAGTCCGCGACCGTCACGCGCACGACCTGTTTCCGCGGGCTCTATGATCAGGACCCGGCGCTGCGGTCGGAGTTCCTCGCGGCCTGCAACGGCAGCGGGCGGCC
>JANWHL010000237.1 GCA_025450405.1 Ktedonobacterales bacterium | reverse complement strand
GTAGCCCCCGCATGGCGGGAAAGAGGAACCACGTCCTATGGGGCACGCCGTTATAGCGCACCCCATGCGTGGCTCGAGAGTGGGCCTGGAATGCGCGACCCAACTACGGCGTGAGGCGGTGCAGGTCGCGCGGGAAGAGCGACACGAGCTTGATGGTCGGCAGGCCGGTGACCTGCATGACGAACCGCTCCAACCCGAGGCCGAAGCCACCGTGGGGCGGCATGCCGTAGCGAAAGGCGTCGAGATAGGCCGCGAAGGGCTCCGCGGGCAGGCCGCGCTCCGCCAGCACCGCCAGATAGTCCTCATAGCGGTGTCTGCGCTGCCCGCCGCTGACCATCTCGGTCCCCCGGAAGATCAGGTCAAAGTAGTTCGCGTATTCCGGGTGCTCGGGGTTGGGTTGGGCGTAGAACGCGACCTTCCGGGTCGGATAGCCAGTCACATAGAGGAAGTCGCTGCCGCGCTCCTCACGCGCCCAGTCGCCGAGCCACCGCTCGTCGCGGGGGGACAGGTCCAGCTCGCCGCGCACGTCCACCCCGTGCCGGGCCAGGATCAGCTCATGAGCCTCGACAAAGGTGATCTCGGGGATCGTCGCCGGAACCTCCGGCAGCGCCACGCCGAGCAGGTCCAGCTCCGCGCCGGCGCGCGCGCGCATGGCGCCAACCATCCCCGCCACCGCGTCGCGCAGCAGGGCCATGATGTCGTGGTGGTCGGTAATGAAGCCCATCTCGGCGTCGAGGCTGACGTACTCGTTGAGGTGGCGTGTGGTGTCGTGGGGCTCGGCACGGAAGACCGGGCCGACCTCAAAGACGCGCTCGAAAACGCCGACCATCATCTGCTTGTAGAGCTGCGGGCTCTGCGCCAGGACGGCCGTGCGCCCGAAGTAGTCCACCGGGAACACGCTCGCGCCGCTCTCGGTGGCCGCCGCCAGCAGCTTGGGCGTCTGGATCTCGGTGAAGTCGCGTTCGAGTAGCGTCGCGCGGAATCCGGCCATCGCGGCCGCCGCCAGGCGGAAGACCGCGCGCCGGGCGGGGTGCCGGTTCGTGACCACGGCGGTGTCGAGCAGCGTCGCCAGCCCCGCCTTGAGCTCGCGCTTGCCGAGCGCCACAGGCGGCGGCACGGTCGCGGCCGCGATCACCTCGACCGTCGGGGCAGTGATCTCCAGCCCGCCGGGGGCCTGGGCCGAGCGGGTCACCACGCCCTCGATGGCGATCACGCTCTCGGCGGGCGGGCCGGGATCGAGTGCCGCGGCGGCCGCGCCTTCCGCCACCACCTGGACCAAGCCCCAGCCGTCGCGCAGCGTCAGGAACGTGAGCCCGCCGAGGCGGCGCCGCGCGTGCAGCCAGCCGGCCACGCGCACGCGCTCGCCAACGTGGGCGCCGAGCTCGCTCGTCCGCAGACGCGTCAATTGTTCCCTCGGGTGTTGTATCTGGTGTTGTGTCGGGACCATCTGAAGTCTCCTCCAAGCCATAGAGTGCCGCGTCGGTTGCCGGGCCCGCCTCATCGTGGAGTCGGGAAGGGCGCCCGGGCGGACCCGGTGGAGTCTCAGGCGCCTTCCCGCGCGTTGGTGTCACCGTCGTCGTCCATTGGTCTCTTCTTTCATGGGAGGCCTCACCCCCAGCACCCTGGGGTCCTCACTCCCCGGTCCCCTCGCCATGGCGAGGGGGAGGCAGAGAGCGGACGCGCCCAGCCGCGGGGCGAGGGGGAGCCAGAGGTTGCGCCCGGCCGGCGTGCATACAAAAAGCCCTCGTCCGTCGGGGGACGAGGGCCATAGGCCGGCTCGTGGTGCCACCACCATTCGCCCGGGTCACGCGCTCGGTGCCCGCCGTGGGGGGCGGGACGCGGGCGCGCGGTCGCGGGCCTCGTGCGGGTCGCCGCGGCGCAGGGTGCGTGCCGGCGGGCCCTCGCGCGCTAACGGGCGCGACCCGAGACCGGCTACTGGCCCGCCGCGATGACGCGGTCCGGGTGTTCGCCGGGCTGGCTCTGGGGGGTCACACGGGAGCTCCGGCGGCGGCGCTCGCAGCATACGCACCGCTCTCTGCGCGCCGGTCTGGCTCCCGGTCCGTCCCCATCTCGGCCACTGTGGTGTCTGGTGACCCTACTATACCACACGCGAATGCGTCCGCAGCAGCCCGCGCAACAGTTCGGCGAGCGCGTCACGTATATCTGGGTCGAGGATGCGCACCGGTGCGGGAACGGCGTAATGGTCGGGATAGTCGGGGTCGGCGAAGACGAGGCCGGCGAAGGTGCGCGCGGCGGCGTAGCGCGGGATGACATGCAGATGCACCTGGCGGTCCTGGTTCTGGAGGAAGGCATAGTTGAAGTGGTCGGGCTGGAAGGCCCCGACTAGCGCCGACGTCACTTTACGCATCTCGCTGTGGAGGTCCGCCCACTCGGATGCGGTCAACTCCGTCACGCGCTCCACCGGCCGGTTTGCCACCAGCATCACCTTGCCGAGCAGGTTCTGGTTGCGATTGAGGGCGGTGGTCCAATGCTCGCCGCGACGCAGGATGCCGCCCGGCGCCAGGGTGAGGCCGCCCGCGGTCAACTCGGTCGTGGCACCGCTCCTGGTCGTCTCGCTCATCGCTCCCCTCCCGTGGGCTCTTGAGCGGAATCAGGTCGCGCTCCCTCCAACTCTGGATCGGTCAGCGCGAATGCCCTGAGATCTGGATACAATGTCAGGGATTGTCCCAGGGTTCGCCTCGCTACGTCCAGCACGTCGTGCGTGGCGTAATAGCAGGCCAGGTTATAGAGGACGGTCCCTTTGAGAGGGTCGGGGAGGTCGGCATCGAGCACACGCCTGACCCAGACTTCATAGGTCTCCTGGGCGCGCGCGGGCTCGTGGCGGTCGAGGAGGTACTGCGCCAGATGGATCTGGGCGTGCTCGTAGCAATTGCCCAAATAGGCGATGTAGAGCGGCTCGCCCCCTTCCATCCACTCGAAGCGCCCCCAAGCCGTCAGATCCTCTTCGGTCAGTTGAGTGGTCAGCGCGATCAGGTCCGCGTACGCCTGGTCTGATTCGGTCAAGATCGTGGACCACGGCCGCGGTGCCTGCTCCGCGTATATCCGCGGGTTCTGTTCCTCAAAGTTCAGCGCACCGGGTTGCGGCTCGTGCCGCGCGATCGCGCGCAGGCGGAGCGCCAGGCGCTGCCGCCAGAACGTCAGGTGGGCGACATGGTCTTTCGCGGACCAATGGTTCGGAGTGCCACTCCCCGCGCGTTCAGCCTCAGGCACCCGCTTGAAAAAGTCATTCTGGCTGGTCTGGGCCCGCCGCAAGAGATCCAGGAGCGCCGGCTTGATGGGATGCTGGGTCATTCGACGTTCTTCTTGCTTTGTCGTAGCGCTATCTTCACAACGATGGCGAAGATGCCGCCCCGCATGGTACAGCGCGCCTTCGCCCGAAAGCAACCCAATGGCCGAGCAGTCGTCGGACCTTCGGCCCTGCCTCCACGACCCGCTCGCTAGCCAAGATAACCCCCGTCCTTCAGGGCGCATCCTCGCCCCACCACCGCCCTCGCCCTGGGTTGCGCCCCCATTTTCTCTCGTCCCGCTGGCACAGGACCGCCATATCGCTCACGAACAGAACGCGCGCGCCGTGGCCGTGAGCGCCGCCGCGCACTGCTCGACCTGTTCCAGGCTCACCCACTCGACCACGGCGTGCGCGCCCTCCCCGCCCGGGCCACAGATGACGGTGGGGATGCCGGCCTCCGCCAGCAGCGCCGAATCCATCCACCACGGCGCGCCCATGATCTCTGGCGCGTGGCGAAGCACGGTCGCCACTTCGCGGCGCAAGAGCGCGACGATGGGCGCGTCTTCGGCGATCGCGTACGGCTCCCGCGCGAGTCCGCGCGTGACCGACGCGTGGAACTGTGGATCGCGTGCCGCCAGCCGCCGCAAGATGCGCCGCACCTCGGCCTCGACCGACTCTGGCGACTCCCCTGGAACCGTCCGTCGCTCGATGCTCACGCCGCAGCGCGCCGGATAGCTCGAGAGCTCCTGTCCACCATCAATGAGCGAGGCATGCACCGAGCCGGGTCCCAACACCGGATGGCTGGGCCGGGACCGCAGTCGGTGATTCAACCGCTCGAGCTGGACGAGGAACGTGCCCATCTTCGCGATGGCGTCGACCCCAAGATCAGGCATCGAGCCATGCGCCGCCACACCCGTCACTTCGATGTCCAGCCAGACAAAGCCCCGGTGCGCGATACAGATCGCTAGCCCGGTGGGCTCCGTGATCACCGCGGCATCGGCGCGCCAGCGCTTGAGCACGCTCTCGGTGCCGATACTGCCCTTCTCCTCGTCGCAGACCGCGGTCACGATCACGTCGCCGCGCGGGCGATGCTGAGCGGCCGCTGCGCCCGCGAGCATGATCGCCGCGAGCCCGCCTTTCATGTCATAAGCGCCGCGCCCGTAGAGCCGGTCGCCCACGATCTCGGGCGTGTGCGGGTGGTTCATGCCGGCGACGCCGACGGTGTCCATGTGGCCATTCAGCATGAGGGACCGCCCACCACCCGTGCCGCGCGCCACCGCGACGACATTGGGCCGCCCCGGCACCGGCTCATCGCGGGTGACGTCGAGACCGGCCCGCGCGAGCCAGTCGGCGACGAAGCTGGCGATCGCCCCCTCGCCCGCGGCCCCCGGGATCAGGTCGGGGTTGACCGAATCAATGGCCACCAACCGCGAGACCAGCTCGGCCACGTCGCTCATGCTGGCGCTCCTCTCCGTCAGGGCGTGTCCCGCGCGGACCGCGTACGCTTGACACACGCATGACGCACACAGGCGTCATTGACCATCCGATGGGTTCACTATACCGCCCCGTCCCAGACTCCGTTAGGCGACAACCCATGCCTTGCGCGCCACCGCACACCGCGACCGCGCCGGACGCGGACGCCAGCGTCCCACGGCTTGCGCGACACGTCCCGCACCAGCATCCTTGCATGCTGGCCAGATGCCGCGTTCACCGCCGGCAACGCGCTCTGGATGGCGCGATGTGGTCTCCTTGACGATCGTCAGTCGTTCGTGCCCTTCATCAAGTAGACCAAGGGGACCACGCCATGGGGATGACCGTGGTGACGCGCGCGGACCGCCCGGCGGTGGTCCACGTGACCAGACAGGCCGCGGGAGGCGGCCAGACGAGGGATTCTTCGCAATGCCTCCATTCGGCATCGAATTGGCATACCGTTTGCTGGCAAGGAGAGTGGTTTAGGGACCGGACGACCGGCGCGGCGGTGCGCCGCCCGCCGGGACCCCGCGAAGACAGCGTCGCCGGAAGGCACGTGTTGAGGAGGCTCAGCCAGATGGCTAAAGAGGTGCGCGAGGGCCACGGCGCGACGACGGTCGTGGAGGCGGGTCGCAAGGGCGGCCAGCGGGTCAAGGAACTGTACGGCGCCAAGTTCTATGCGGAGATTGGCAAGAAGGGCGGCCAGGCGATTGCCGACGACCGCGGCTCCGACTACTACGCGGAGATTGGCAAAAAGGGCGGCCAGGCCGTCCGTCAGCGCCACGGGTCGCTGTTCTTCTCGCAGATCGGCAAGAAGGGTGGCGAGGCCGTCAAGAGCAAGCACGGTCCCGACTATTACTCTCGCATTGGCAAAAAGGGCGGCGAGGCCCCACGGCGCGCGGACCGACGCGCTGAGTAGCCCACCACCGGGCGCGGGCGTCTCTGCCCACGCCCACCTATCATACCTTCGCTGAGCGGCGCCCCCGGTCTCCGGGATGCGCCGCTCACGCATGCGCGACCTCACCCCGGCCCTTGAGGTCCTCACCCCCAGCCCCCCGTGGGGGTCCGCCCCACCGACCAGGCTGGCTGCTACGCCGTCTACTTCGCCGACCACGCCGTGGCCTCCCTGGACCTCCGCACCCACCACGCGTCTCCGGGTCCTTAACGTCGGTTTGTTGTCAACCATGTGT
>JANWHL010000236.1 GCA_025450405.1 Ktedonobacterales bacterium | reverse complement strand
TAGAACGAGACGTTCGCCGCCTTCTCGGTCTCGAGATAGCACGGAACGCTCTGCGCGTCCATCCGTGCCAGCATCGGCCGCAACAGCGCGCTCCCGATCCCCTGGCCCTGGCGGTTGGGCTCGACCCCGATCTGCGAGAGATACCAGTGCTCCCGCGGCGCGTGGAGCCGGTGAAGACGTGCCGTGTAGGTCTCGGCGACGCTGAGCCGCCGGAGGACCGCCCAGTCTCGCGCGAGCGGCGCCGCGAACATGCCCGCGCGCGGCATCCGCCGCGGCGTGTAGCGTGTCCGCCTAGGCGGCAGCCAGACCGCCGCACCCTCCCACTTGGCGGTCGCATAGACCTCGCCATACCGCTGACCATAGCGCACGTTCAGGCCGATCAGCTTGGGGAGCAGACGCGCGCGCGCCGCGGGATCGGGCATGGCGTAGTCCATCAGCGGATCGTCCTCGAAGGCGCGCGCGAGCAGCGCCGCGACGCGCGGCACCTCAGCCGAACCCACGCGCGCGAGACCCATGGCCGCGCCCATCGCTCCTCCTCATCCGCGGTGACTCTGACCGCCACCCTCGCGAGCAAGCACCCCGTTTGAGCGCCACCGGGTATCGCGCGAACGTCGCGCTTGCCCGGTCCCGTATACTCCAGTATACTCTGGGTGCCGGAGACCGTCTCCGGCGACGGCGCCCCCGCACGGGGCACGCTCCGCCAGGAGGCCGACCCATGCCGCCCAATTCCACACGCCACCATCCCTTCATGCCGCTCGTCATGCTCGTGATCGTCGTCCCCGCACTGCTGCTGATCCTCTTCTTCGGGCTCGCCACCGGCTCCTTCGCCATGCTTGGGCTCTCGCGCTCCCAGGCGCTGCTCTTCCTGCTCGCCTCCGTGGTTGGCAGCGCCATCAATATCCCGCTCTCACGCAAGCGCATCCAGTTGGCCGATCCCACCATGTCCCAGATGAGCCCGATGGCCCAATGGATCGTCACCATGTTCCACTACTATCCACCGGCCGTGGTCGAGCAGGTGATCGCCGTCAACATCGGCGGCGCGGTCCTCCCCGTCGTCTTCTCGGCCTACCTCCTGTCCCGGACCGCCACACCGCTTCTCGACGCCGGTATCGCTACCGTGGTCGTGCTGGTCGTCGCCAAGCTGCTCGCCCGCCCGGTCCCCGGCGTTGGCATCACCTTGCCCGGCTTCATCCCGCCGATCGTGGCGGCCATCGTGTCCTACACGCTGGTGACCTGGGCGGGCGCGCCCTTCGCCGATCCCGGCCACGCCGCGCCGGTCGCCTACATCTCCGGCACCCTTGGTACCCTCGTCGGAGCCGACCTCCTCAACCTGCCCAGTGTGCTCAAAGGCGGTCTGCTCGCCGCCGGCCCGCAGCGCATTTGGTGGCGCGGCCCGGTGCCCGCCCCCGATAGCGGCAAACCGCGCATCTTGAGCATCGGCGGCGCCGGCATCTTCGACGGCGTGTTCCTCACGGGCCTGATCGCCGCCTTCCTCGCGGCCTAGTCCACCACCCACCCTGTTCGCGGGCACACTCACCGCCATGGACATCGTCGAGCCCACAGTCGGTCCCAGACCAATCGCCCAAGGTATCACCCATGCCCACACCATCCGTCCCTCCCGAGAGCCATCCACGCCGCCGGCCGGACGTCGAGACCCACGTCCTTCCCGACGGTACCTGCCTGCTCTTCGATCCGCGCGGCGAGGAGGGTCACACCCTGAACGCCGCTGGCGCCCTCGTCTGGGATTACTGCGATGGCGAGCGCACCGCCGCCGAAATCGCCCAGGAGCTCGTCTCGCTGCTCCCCGACCATCCACAGGCGCGCGAGGAGACCGCGGCGCTACTGGCCGACATGGCCGGCCGCGGACTCCTCCTGTCCCCAGACGATGCGCCCGGCGGCGCTGACTAGATCGAGATTCCCCCCATGTCAGCTCATCCCAGCGCTGGTGTCCCCCTCACCTGCGACGTTGCCGGCATTCGCGTGGTGGTCAACGGTCTGCCGCCGGCCTGCCACCGCCGCGTAGCTGACATCCTGCGCCCGTTCGTCGTCGCCCGCTCAGACGCCACGGCGGATTCCTCGGGCGCGGCCGGCATTACCGCGCGGAGCACTGCCGCGAACGGCCCCGCCGCGCATCCGCCACTCCACCTGTGGGTGACGCGACACGGACCCGCGGATTGGTGTGTGGAGGGCGCCGACGCCGAGCCCGTCCGCTTCGGGAGCTTTGCCCGCGTCGTCAGCCACCTGGAATGGCGCGTGGTGTCTGACGCCCTGACGCACTCTTCCGGCCCCGTTCCTCTGCACGCGGGCGCCCTTGCCAGGGGCGAGGCGGTCGTGCTCCTGGTCGCCCCATCCGAGAATGGCAAGACCACCCTTTCCCTGGGCCTCATCAGCCGCGGCTGGGAGCCCTTCGCCGACGACATTACCCTCCTCGATCCCGCCACACTGCGCGTTCGCGCCTTCCCGCGCCATTTCCACGTCATGCCCGCATCCCTCGGACTCTTCTCCCCCGTGCCCGCTCTGGAGCATGACCCCACCGTGTGGGGCTATGCGCGGCCGTTGCGCTGGGCCGAAGGATCGCGCGCGCCAACCGCCATCTTCCTCGTCGGTCGCGATCCCGCACGGCCCTCTGCCCTGGAACCCGTCACTCGGGCCGAGCTGGCCGCCACGCTCCTGCGCGAGTCCGTGCGCACCCGTCTCCCCCTCGGGTTGCTGGCCAGCGCCTCCGCCCGCCTGGCCGCCTCGGTCTCTGTTTGCGCCCGGCTGAACAACGCCGACCTCACACAGGCGCTCGATCTCATCGAACGCGCCGCTCTCGCCTGACCCTGCCCTCAGTTGAGCCTGCCCTCAGCTGAGCCCGCCTGCGGCCCATGCTCTCGCCCCTGGCGCCACGCCCCCGCCGCGTCCAGCATCACCCTTCGGTCCCCCCTCGTTGACGCTACGCCCGCCTGCCTCATACACTCATCCTTGTGGGCGGACACAAGACCGTGATTTCGCTCCCGCCAGTCCGCCATCCACATCACGGCCATCCATATCACGGGGGCACCCGGCAGACGCGGCCACCAGGAGGGACCACATGACGCGCGACGACGCTTCGCGACCCACGCCGGGCGCTCCATCATCTCGTCCCGACGCCCCCGCCGGCGCCCAGCCCAGCAACTCCGCTGGACCCATCCCCCCGCTACCAGACTCCACCCTGCCCGAGGGGCCCATGTGGCCACGGTGGCCGGGAGACGTGCGGCCGGACCGCCTCTCGCCTTCCTGGCCTGGCGACGACGACCCCAACCGGCGCGACTTCCTCCGCGCCGCCGTCGCCGGCTCGGCCGCCATCGCCACGGTCGCCGGCACCCATGCCGCGCTCGCGGCCACTGGCGGTACCGCCTCCGCGCTCGGCCCGCAATTCCTCGGCGGTTCCGTGAGCCCCGCCGCCGGACCCAGCGGCAGCGTCAACTTTCAAGCCTGCTTCGAGGACTCCGGCTTCGCGGTCACGCCCAGCTTCACCGTGAACGGCAACGGCAAGACCAGCCCCGGCACCTTCTTCGTCTGGATGACCGCTTACGACCTGGCCCCCAGTGTCACCTACGCCATGACCCTTACCCAGTCCGCGCCCGATGGCGAGAGCGGGCCGCCGAACGACACATCCACCCCCTTCAATGTCGCCGCCGCGGGCAACAGCATCTTCTTGTTCAGCAGCGATGCCAACAGCGCCTCCCAATGCCCCAAAGCGGACCCCGCCACCCAGATCGCGGCCCAGCATGACCTCACCAATGGCATCTCCTTCACCCTGACTGGTACCGCTCACAAGGATGTCCAGCTCAAGGCGCATATCAAGTGGAATGATGACGCCCTGACGACGCCGACTGAGGTGATCACGTTTACGGGCAAGCTCACGCGCAACTCCGCGACCATTGCCACCGCGACCGTCTCCGCCACCGCCACCCAGTAGGCGTCGTGTCCCCTTCCCCCCATCGTCCCGCGACGCTTGCGTCCCTTTGCCCAGCCATGCTACACTCTCAGCGCTCCGCGCCCGCCCGTACGCATGCGCGCCGCCGCGGCGGCGCGCCGGGAACAGCGGACCTGACGTGGCGCGCCACGCGTGGCGAGGCGGATGATGCGGTGGAGGAAGGGCACGCGCGATGTGGGGCGTCTATTTCGATACACAGCCATTCTTCGTCGGCACCACCGCGATCCTCGGCCGGATGTCGCGCCGCGCCTACTATGGGCCGCTGGCGCCTCTGCGTGCCCGCGACCTGCGCCCCGTCGCCCTCCCCGGCAAGCGCTGGATCCGCGTCCGTAACCGCATGGCCGGCATCGGCGCCGAAGAGCTCAGCCTCGTCCACCTGGACGTCGATCCGCGCGTCTCCCCGGTCGCCGCCCCACGCCCCCGCCGCCTTTATCTCGGTCGCGAGGTCGTTGGCGAGGTCGTCGAGGTCGGTCCCGGTACCCAGTTCCTGCGCGTGGGCGACCGCGTGGCGTACCAGAACGACCAATCGTGCGCCACACGTGAGATCGAGCCGCCCTGCCGCCACTGCGCCGCCGGCAACTACGCCCTCTGCGAGAATCGCTATCTCCCCGGTCCCCAGGCGATCGGTGGTGGCTGGAGCGAGGAGATGGTCCTCCACGAGCGCCAGGTCTTCCTCATCCCCGATGGCCTCACCGATGAACAGGCCGCGCTCGTGGAGCCAACCGCCGTGGCGCTGCGCGCCGCCATGCGCCGCCTGCCACAGCCTGGCGAAACATCTATGGTCATTGGGGCGGGCACAATCGGCCTCCTGACCACCCAGGCGGTGCGAGCGCTCGGGCCCGAAGGCACCAACATCACCGTCCTCGCGCGCTATCCGTTCCAGGTCGAGATGGCGGCTCGCATGGGTGGCGACACCGTCCTCTACGATGAGGACCTCGCCGTGGCCGTCGCGCGCCTGACCGGCGGACAGCGCTTCCATAGTCGCTTCGGCGCCGACCTGATGATCGGCGGGTTCGACACGGTGTACGACACGGTCGGCACCTCCTCCACGCTGAACCAGGCGCTGCGCTGGACCCGCGCTGGCGGCACCGTCGTCCTCGTAGGCAACCACCTCGCCACGCTCCGGGTGGACATGACGCCCGTCTGGCACCAGGAAATCGCCATCGTCGGTTCGCGGGCCCATGGCGCCGAGACCCCGCCCCCCAGCCGCGCCGCCCTCGTCGGCCG
Organism: Ktedonobacterales bacterium; assembly: GCA_025450405.1. GTDB lineage: Bacteria > Chloroflexota > Ktedonobacteria > Ktedonobacterales > JADMIN01 > JANWHL01. The sequence goes on along the minus strand of JANWHL010000236.1, from coordinate 1,953 downwards.
CGACCGCGCAGGTCGCGAGTCCACCTTTCAGCTCGCCGCGCGTCTGTTGCGCGAGCACCGATTGACCCCCGAGCGCCTGATCACCCACCGCTTCCCCGCGCACGAGGTGCGTCGCGCCCTGGCCGTGGCCCGCAAACGCGGTGAGCATCGTGCCATCAAGGTCATGCTCGACATGCGCGACCCCAGCGGCCTGGATCAACCCGTCGCCGAGGTGCTGACCGAAGAGGTCCAGGCCTGACACCGCTTCATCCCGCTCCCGGATCGCCTTCGCCCTTCCGGTGGGTGATCCGGTGCCAGAGCGGCGTGAGCTGGTCCTTGAGCGCGCGCGTGGTATCCCTGGACGCCTCATCGTTTCGCCCCAGTTTCACCAGGATGGCGCCGCGGTTCGTCCGAAAATTGATCGAATCAGGCTCGAGCGCCAGCGCCTGGTCCAGAAAACCAAGCGCCTCCTCGTCCCGCCCCAGCCGATGCAGCGTCTCGCCCTTGTTGTTCCAGGCCGCCGCCGAACGCGGATTGAGCGTCAGCGCCCAGTCATAAGCCACCAGCGCCTCCTGGTACCGGCCCAGATGGCTCAGCGCGTGTCCACGGTTGTTCCAGCCCCCCGCCGAGGCCGGATCGAGTCCCAGCGCGTGGTCGTGGCACGCCAGCGCCTCTTCGTTTCGGCCCATGCTCGCCAGCGCGATCCCCTTGTTCGTCCACGCCGCCACCGACTGCGGACCCAGCCGTAGCGCCGCGTCGTACGCCGCCAGCGCCTGCCCCACCTTCCCCCGCCGCCACATCACGAGCCCGGCCACCGTCCAGCCCATCGCCAGCTCCGGGTCGCGATCTAACGCCGCGTCGCAGGCCGCCTCCGCCTGGTCAAGGCGCCGCTGGCGATAGAGGGTTAGCGCTTTGGCCGTCCAGGCCAGGGCCAGCCGGTCATCCAGCTCGATGGCACGTGCCGCCGTCGCCAGCGCCTCGCCATGTCGTCGCGCCCCACAGAGCGCCAGACTCTTGTGCGTCCAATTCCACGCGTCCCCAGGCGCCAGCTCCACGGCACGATCCAGAACCGCCACCGCCTCGTCGTCTCGGTCGCGCTCGGTCAGCGTAGACCCCTTGAATCGCCAGAAGCGCGCCTCCCCCGGCGCGAGCCCGATCGCCCGATCGTAGGCGGCGACGGCCTCCTCGAAGCGGCCTTGCAGAAAAAGCCCCTTGCCACGCGTGAACGCGCCGTCGGCGGTCTCAGCGCCCGGCGGTGGTGCCGCCGGCGTCCGCGCCGGCTGGATCCCGAGCCGGGTCGCCACCCACCGCGCCCCCGCCACTGGCGCCGCCAGGACGCCGTCCCCACCGCCCACCCGCGCGTGCGTGCTCCAGCCTTGCGGCACCGCGCACGGCGCGGCCAGCGCCACCAGCGCGATACGCTCGGGCTGCCGGGCCGCCAGGTCCGCCGCGTGATCCATCAGGCAGCGCACCCAGTCCGATGCGATCGCCGCGGGCGAGAGCACAGTCACGCAGATCCGCCGCGCCGGCAGCTCGCGCTCCGCCCCGGCCCGCGTCAGGGCCTCATCCACGCCCGCCCCAAAGGTCCACACGTCGGCGCCGGCGCCTCGCAGCGCCTCACCAAACTCGGCGCTCCACGCGGCGTCTTCGCGGCAATGGCACACAAACACGCGCGCCGCCCAGGACATGCTCCCGCCCCCACGATATCGGCAATCGACGTTATCACTCGCCGTCCGCCCGCGACCGTCGTCCCCATTCTAGAGCCGATCCCGCCATCCATCAAGACGTGCCCACCAGCCCACGCCCAGTGATACACTCCCCACTGCGCGTCTCGACGCCCAGTGGCGGCGATCGTCTTCAGCGGCAATCACGTCCGCGTCCAGCCCATCGTCGATTCCACCAAGGTCGCCCTCGCTGCCCTAACCACCGCCGGCTTCATGGCCTTCTGGCTGGCCCGTCTGGCCAGTTCCACCC
>JANWHL010000235.1 GCA_025450405.1 Ktedonobacterales bacterium | reverse complement strand
TTCCTGGCCGGGCCCGCCTCCAGCTACATCACCGGGCAGGTGCTCGTCGTGGATGGTGGCATGAGTCTCTAAACCGTGGTCATATCTCTGGAATGCCGAGATCGCGGCATATCTTGCGCGCCAGGACGTCAACGATGTCGTTGTGGCGCGGGACAGCGGTAGTGCGGCCATTGTTCGGGTTGTAATAGACGGCGTGTCGGGCACCTTCGCGAAGCAGCGAGCAACCATACTTCTGGATGTGTTTTATCAATGCGGTTCGCTTCATCCGCTAGGCACTCACATCGAGCGGCTCGCGTATGACGCTCCTGCCCACCGTTGCGCGGCGAGCCAACTCCCGGTTCGCCTCCAGGACGAGCTCGACGGCCTCATGTAGATTGTCACGGGCCTCGTCGAGCGTCGCCCCTTGCGTATTGGCGCCAGGCAACTCTTCAACGTAGCCAATCCAGGCGTCTCCGACCTGCTCGAAAACCGCGGTAAATGTATGCGTCATCTTAGTCCACCTTGGGTACTGGCAACCGCAGCGCGGTTCTAAACATGAACCACTTTTCAAGGATTACTGCCAGTTCGTCGCGACAGCCTTTGGGCGTGGGCGCGTTGGCGTAGACTCCATCGAAGTCCGGAATCTCACCGTAGAATGTCCCATCGTCGGGCAGGATCTCATATCTGGCCCGTCGCATGGCTCCATCGAGATAGCGGCGCAACATGAGGCTCCCTATCACGAACCTTCGCGTCAATCGCACGCAGTGTACGCGGCGGCCGCTCGTGAATTCAACCTTCGGCTACAGCCCCGGGGAATAGGCGAATTGCTCACCTTGACAGGCACGGACCCCGGACCTATACTCTGAAGTGCCATGAACAAACACAGCAGTCTGTACGGCGACAATCCCATCAGCGGCCGCATCTGCGCCCACCAGGCGTGGTGGTGGCTTTGCCCTCCGGCATGACGGTGGGTGGTTGGTCGTGGCATGAAACGGCACACTCGGTCGGCCGGGGGCAGCAGAGGGAGAGACCTCTGCTTTTTTGTTGCCCGCGCGCCGGCCGATCGGTCCAATCGGAAGACGTCCAATCCACGTCCGGAACAAGTCCCTAGACGCGGGCACCAGTCCCCTTACCGAACGAGTCCAAATTGCTGCTCCCGGCGGCACGCGGCGCACCATCGCGGTGGCCCACAGGCGCATGTCCGGGGGGTGCGGATACGTGAGGAGTCAGGCCGGGAGGCCTGAACGGGACTGGAAAGACGAGGAACCCCAATGGTGGTGATCATTCACGCCGATGCCTCGCCCGAGGAACGGACCGAGATCGCGCGCGCGCTGGTGGCCGCGGGGACGCAGGGCGCGCTGCACCCCGTCCATGCCGCCGCTGGCGACCTCTACGTCGCGGACGGCGCCGCGATCGGCGCCCGCGCGCGGGCGCGGCTGGCCGCGTTGCCAGGAGTGGTGCGCGTGGTGGACGTGCCGGTGCCCTACCCGCTGGCGAGCCGCACGCTCCAGCCCGCCAGGACCGTCGTGCCGGTGGGGAACGTGCGCATCGGCGGCGGAGAGCCGGTGATCATCGCCGGACCGTGCGCCGTGGCGGATGAAACGCGGATCTTCGCCGCGGCCGAGGCGGCGCGGGCGGCGGGCGCGCACATCTTGCGCGGCGGGGCCTACAAGCCGCGCACCTCGCCTTACAGCTTCCAGGGGCTCGGCGCCGAGGGCGTCGAATTGCTCGCGCGGGCGGGCGCGGCGGTCGGATTGCCAGTCGTGACGGAGGTGATGGAACCCGGTCTGGTGGGGGCGGTGGCGACCCATGCTGACATCCTCCAGGTGGGCAGCCGCAACATGCAGAACTTCCCGCTGCTGCGCGCCGTCGGCCGCGCGGGCCGGCCCGTGCTGCTCAAGCGCGGCTTCGCCGCGACCATCGAGGAGTGGTTGCTCGCGGCGGAGTACGTACTCGCCGAAGGCAACCCCCACGTCATCCTCTGCGAACGCGGCATCCGCGGCTTCGATCCCCAGACGCGCAACGTGCTGGACCTCGCGTGCGTCCCGCTGCTCGCGCGCCTCACGCACCTGCCGGTGATCGTGGACCCCAGCCACGCCACCGGACGCCGCGAGTTGGTCGTGTCGCTCGCCGTGGCGGCCGTGGCGGCCGGCGCGGACGGGGTGATGGTGGAGATGCAGCCGGAGCCCGAGACAGCGATCTCCGACGCCGCCCAGACCATCGGCCCGGAGGAGCTACGCGCGCTAGTGAGCCAGGCGCGGGCAGTGCGCGCGGCCCTTGACGGCGCCGCGGTCCTGGCGTAGGCATCGAGTAAGCAGCGGCCTCGCGGCGGCGCCGCGAGCACCCCGGTATTAATATGCCCGCTTGGTGTATACGGGGACGTGATCGCGGATAACCAGGGCATCGGCGCCGGCGCGCCGCCGAGTTCTCGGAAGGAGCACCCAGATGACCACCACGTCCCCTTGGCGCGTGCGGACCGCGACCACCGCCGACCGCGACTTCCTGGCGGACCTGGCGCCACGGCTGACAATCGGCATCGCCCCGTGGCGCGATCCAGCGGTCATGCGTGCCACCATGCGCGAATTCTTCCTGAGCGACCTGGAGCGAATGGGCCCGGATTCAACGGTGTTCGTGGCCGAGGGCGTAGACGGTGCCCCCGCCGGCGCGGCCACGATCGGCCGGAATACCAACTTCACCGGCGAGACCCAGGCGTACCTCGGCGAGCTCGCGGTCACCGGCGAGTCTGAGGGTAGGGGCGCGGCCTCCGCGCTGTTGGCGGCCGCGGAGGACTGGGCGCGGGAGCGCGGTCTGGGGCTCCTCGTGCTCGACACGGGCGCCGCCAACACCCGGGCACGCGCGTTCTACGCCCGCCACGGCTACACCGAGGAGAGCGTCCGGCTCACCAAAGTGCTCTGACCTCGCCGCATCTCGGCTCCCCTCTCCCCGTGGGAGAGGGGCTGGGGGTGAGGTCCGCCCGCTCCCCTCCTCCAAGAGAGAGGGGTTGGGGGTGAGGTCCTATTTCCCGATGGCGCGCATCAGGATGATGCTCACCTCGTAGAGGATGGTCATGGCCACCCCAATGATGACGGGGCTATAGGGGTCGGCGCCCGGCGTGATGAAGCAGGAGATGAACCAGAGCCCGAACCACGAGTACATGCGCCGCCGCCGCAGCAACTGGCTATTGACGATGCCGACAAGTGAGAGAAAGGTCAGGATCAGCGGCAGCTCGAAGACGACGCCAAACGCCAGGAGGAAGTACGCCACGAAGGTCAGATAGCTGTCGGCGTCGAGCAGGGTGACGAAGCGGTCGGCGCCAAAGGTGAGCAGCCAATCCACCGGATAGCGCAGGACCACAAAGCCGACGGACAGGCCCGCGACGAAGAGCACGACGCCCAACACCGTGAAAGGGGCGGTATACCGTCGCTCGCGCCGCGTCAGCCCGGGCGCGATGAAGGCCCAGAGCTCGTAGAGTGCGACAGGGCACGACAGCACGACACCCACGGCGATCGCCAGCTTCAACGCGACCGTGAACGCTTCGCCCACGCCATGCACGACGAGGTGCGGCGAGCCGTTCACCGAGGTGATCTCTTTGATGCCCTTGACGGCATAGGGCAGCGGGGTAAGCAGGAAGCCCAGGACCTGGTTCCAGAAGACGAACGCCGCGATCGAGCCGATCGCGATGGCGATCACGACGATAAAGAGGCGCTTGCGGAGTTCTTCGAGGTGCTCGACGAGGGTCATCGTCGCGCCCTCTTCGCCCTCCTCCCCGGGCTCCTCCAGGCCCTCTGGTGGCACGTCTTCGTCCGCTCCGTCCAGGAGGCCGAGGTGGTCCCGCTCGACGTCACTTGCTGCCATGTGTCGTCACTCCTGGCCGCGCGCCGCTACCGCGCGCTTAGTCCGCGCGTGACTCCGAGAGCGCGGCCTCGGGAGCTGACCGGTCGCTCGACGCGCTGGCATCTACCACCAGCGAGGTTGGCTCTTCGGCCACCGCCGGAATCGGCGTTTCCAGCGCGGCCAGCGGGTTGGCCGCCGCCGCGGCGAATGGCGCGACATCCGCGGGCGCCGCCACGGCGGCGCGCGGCTTCGGGGCCGGGATATCGGTGCTCGCGGTGGTGACGGAGTCACCCATCTCTTTGAACGAGCGCTGGAATTCCTTGATCGTCTTGCCCAGGGCCGAGCCCATTTCGGGCAGGCGCTTGGGGCCGAAGATGAGGAGTCCAACCGCTACGAGGATCATGAGTTCGGGCCAATGCAATCCAGGCATACTGGGCCTCCCTTGCGTGCGACTTAGGCGGCTGATGGCCGCCCGGGCCGCGTCCGTGGCCATAGTATAGCACGGCCTGGGCGATCTGTCCGCCACGCGCCGCGAACCGCCGTGCGTCGCCGGAGGCGGACCGCCGTGCGAGCCGTTCTATAGCGGACCATAGTGGTCCGCGGCGCTGACCATCAATGTGTTGGTCTGGGCACGTGGCGGGCCACCGTCCGTGTGGACCGCGTGTCCTTGAGCGTGCCCGAGAGCGTGGCGCGGAGACCGCTCACATACCACCTCCGCGGATGCGGATACCACCTCCGCGGAGATGATATCCACGGGGGGCCACGCCAATGGCCTTCATCGCCGGCGGCTCGTAGGGGCATCTGCTTAGTGGGTCTCCGGGGGAGACCCGCCGCCCGTCGCGCCTTCAGTCACCTGAACTTCAGGCGTCTGCCCCCCGAAATTCACCACGATATTGGTATCACTGGTGTCTACACCCGCTGGCGCGTGCTGGATCGCACCGCACGCCACCTTGGGGCGGTCGCGCCAGGGACGCGCGCGGCGTGGGGGAAGACGCTGGCCAGGGGCCGGGGCTGGCCGAGCACGCGAGGAAACGGCAGAGGCGCACCGCGAGGATGCGCCTCTGTTGACACAGCCACCGGGCCGTGTCCGCATTGCCAGGCATATGTCAGAAGCACATGCAAGGACGCCGAGCGCGGGGTGACCGCTCTCCGCGCACGCCACAACAACACCACCGCGACGGCATCCGCACCTCCTTAGGCCCCCGCGCCTCCTGGTGCGCCAGCGGCCAGGTGGCCGAACGCTCGAGGAAGCGCTGGAGAGCGCCAGGTGGCGTCGGAGGTGGTCCGCCATGGGACGCGGTGGTGCGCCGTCGTCAGATGTCGCCGCGGGCGTCGCGCCCGGCTGACGGCCTAGCTGGTGTGCTCGTAGATGTACTCGACCGCCTCGCCGACCGTGGTGATCTTCTCGGCGTCCTCGTCGGAGATCTGCAGCTTGAACTGCTCCTCCAGGGACATGATCAGCTCCACCAGGTCGAGCGAGTCCGCGTTGAGGTCCTCGGTGAAGGACGCGTCTTCCTTCACGTCGGCATCATCCACGCCAAGCTGCTCGGCGATGAGCGGCCGTAGTTTCGTCAAGATGTCTTCTTTGGACATGCTCGCCATTACAACCCCATCTCACTATCGGCTCCGGACACTGGCGCTCCTTGAGCCCGGGAGAATATCGTGCCAAGGACACCGTTGACGAAACGACTGGAGGTGTCGCTGCCAAAGACCTTGGCGAGTTCAACCGCCTCGTTGATGGCGGCCCTTGCTGGCACAGCATTATTGTACAGAATCTCGTAGATTGCAAGCCGGAGGATGTTCTTGTCGATCCGGGCCATGCGATCCAACGGCCACTCGCTTGCCACGCCCTGGATATCGTCGTCGATCTGGTCCCGGTGCGCCAGCACCCCGTGCACCAGGTCACACGCGAAGTCCACGGCGCGCGCCGGCAAATGCCGCTCTTCGGCGTGGCGCGCCAGCACGGCGTCCACATCGTGGTGCGGCTGCGTGGTGTCGTACTCGTACAGCGCCTGTACGGCGAGCATACGTCCCTGGCGCCTCACGGTGGCGGCCATCTACGCGACATCCCGAATATACACGTTGACTTCGTCAACCGCCATCCCCAGCATGTGCTCGATCGCCGCGGCCACGGCCTCCTGGACCGCTTCACCCACAGCGACCATGCTCGCGCCTGACGCCACCAGCAGGTAGAGATCCACCGCGACCACGCCGTGCCGCACTGTCAGAGCCACGCCATCCCGCGAGCGGGGCCGGCCCAGCAGGGCGGACCACGCGCCGCGCCGCGCGGCCATGTTCGTCACGCCCGCGACGCCAAGCGCCGCCTCGCGCACGATGGTGCGCAGAACGCGCCGCGCGATGCGCACGCGGCCCGGCACGTCGCTGTCGCCGTGATCCTCGTCCCCGCTCGTGCTGGGACCACCAGTCGTATCCGCTGGGGTCGAGGCGACCGCGGCGCCGCCCGTGGGTATCTGCCAGCTTTCCATGAGAATCCGTCTCTCCCGCTGGGGCCTCAGACCGAGAGCCCGCCGTCCACGACCAGTAGCTGCCCGGTGATGTAGTCGCCGCCGGGCGAACAGAGGAACGCCACCGCCCGCGCGATGTCCTCAGGCGTGCCTAACCGCTCCAGCGCGATGCGCTCGATCAGCTGCTTCCGGGCCTGCTCCGAGAGTCGCGCGGTCATTGCCGTCTCCACGAAACCCGGAGCCACCGCGTTCACCGTGATCCCGCGCGACCCAACTTCGCGTGCCACCGTGCGCGTGAGCGCGACCAGCCCCGCCTTGGCCGCCGCGTAGTTCGCCTGGCCAGGGTTGGCGCCCAGCGCGATCACGGATGAGACATTCACCACCCGCCCCCATCGCGAGCGCAGCATACCACGCAGGGCCGCGCGCGTGCTGAGAAACGCCGCTTTGAGGTCGGTGTCCAGCACGGTGTCCCAGTCGGCTTCGCTCATGCGTGGGAGCAGGTTGTCGCGTGTGACCCCGGCGTTGTTGACCAGGATCAGCACTGGCCCGCCGAGGGCTTCAGCGGCGGCGGTGAAAAGTCGGTCCACGTCGCCAGCCTGGCTGACATCGGCACCCAGGGCCACGGCGCGGCCGCCCGCGTCAGCAATCGCCGCGCACGTGGCGGCGGCGCCGGCCTCATCCGCGCGGTAGTTGACGCCGACGGCGGCACCGCGGCGCGCCAGCTCCAGCGCGATACCACGGCCGATGCCGCGTGAGCTCCCGGTCACCAGCGCCACCCGGCCGTCCAGCTCCCGCCCGGCGGTAACGTCCGCCATGCCCCATATCCCTTCCGAATCAGTCAATGGACGTGTACTTCGTAGCCGACCGTTCCGTAGGG
>JANWHL010000234.1 GCA_025450405.1 Ktedonobacterales bacterium | reverse complement strand
TCCACCGCCCCTTTGTCCCTACCGTCCGCGAAAACGCCCTCGGTCGCCCCACACCAGCACGCGCTAGATCAGGTGCCCAGCTTCACACGCATGACTACGCCCACCGCCCGCATGACTACGCCCACCGCCCGCATGACTACGCCCACCGCGCGCATGACTACGCCCACCGCCCGCAATATTCCGCCCAACCCCGCAGCCAGCCATGGCGGTGCCTCATTCCCATCCGCCCCGTCCCGCGATCGCCGCGGCATACCGTGGCATGCCTATCAGATTGGTCCACCGCCCGTGTTCGCCAGTGGCGACCGCATGTGTCGCGACCACGACGATTCCCGCGGCATTCCGCGGCATACCTGTCACATTGATTCACTGCCCTTGACTACCAGCGCGGAGCACGCAAGTCCCGATCGCCGCGGCAAGTTGCGGTATGCTTACCCGATTGGTCCGCGACACATGACAACCAGCACCTGTCACATGCCTCGCGATCGCCGCGGCATTCCGCCGCATGCTTGTATGGTTGCTACTGTGTGCCCACATCCAACCACTTTTGCTCCCGCCCCAAGGCCCCCGCGTCGAGGGTCAGCGTCCTTCGTTCCACCTCTCACTGGCTTGAGCGATCTCTGCCCTCACCGCGTCCGTCTTCGCCCCGGCGACGCCTCCCTTCTCCGCCTCTTTGCTACGCCCTTTCTCTGTGCTCCATGGGTTCGTCCTTCCACTCGTCCGTGTCCTCTGTGTCCTCCATGTCCTCATTGTGAGCGACTGTCCTCTCCTCGCGACGTGGTGGCGCGGCGCGCGGGCAAACGCGCCTTGACAGCCAGCATGCCATAGCCCCATCATAGGAGCGCCCAGTGAGCATGCCCAATCGTCCGCAACCAGCGGCGCTTACCACACCACGTCACATCACCCCACACCACGTGGTGTTACCAGGCGGCGTATCTTTACTGCGGATCGTCCATTTCTCTCGCGCCACCGTTCGACCGACCGTCCACGCCGTCAGGAAGGCTGGCCCACCATGACCGCCCCCTTCGCCGAGCTCGAAGAAGCCTCCATCGCCGCTCTCCAGGCCGCCATGGCCACCGGCCAGCTCACCGCGCTCCACCTCGTCGAACGCTATCTCGCCCGCATCGACGCCCTCGACCACCACGGCCCCGCCATCCGCTCCATCATCGAGACCAATCCCGACGCCCTCGACATCGCCGCCGCGCTCGACCGCGAGCGCGCCGCCAACGGCCCCCGCGGCTCCCTTCATGGCATCCCCATCCTCCTCAAAGACAACATCGACACTGGCGACCACATGCGCACTACCGCCGGCTCCCTTGCCCTCATGGATGCCCGCCCCGCCCAGGACGCCACGGTCGCCGCCCGTCTTCGCGCCGCCGGCGCCATCCTGCTCGGCAAGGCCAACCTGAGCGAGTGGGCCAACTTCCGCTCCACCCACTCCTCCAGCGGCTGGAGCGCCCGCGGCGGTCAGGCCCTCAACCCCTACTCCCTCGACCGCAGCCCGTGTGGCTCCAGTTCTGGCTCCGCCAGCGCCGTGGCCGCCAACCTCACCGCCGCCGCCCTCGGCACCGAAACTGACGGCTCCATTGTCTGCCCCGCTGGCATCAACGGCGTTGTTGGCATCAAGCCCACCGTCGGCCTCACCAGCCGCGCCGGCGTCATCCCCATCTCGCACACCCAGGACACCGTCGGACCCTTCGGCCGCACCGTCGCCGATGCCGCCGCCCTCCTCGGTCCGCTCGCCGGCCCTGACCCCCGCGATCCCGCCACCACCGCCAGCCAGGGCCGCGCGCACCCCGATTACACTCGATTCCTCGATGCCGACGGCCTGCGCGGAGCCCGCATCGGCATTGCCCGCGAGGCGTATTTCGGCTACAGCCCCGCCGCCGACGCCGTGATTGAATCCGCCATCGCCACAATGCGCGAGCTTGGTGCCATCATCGTGGACCCCGCCGACATCCCTACCGCCCGCGCCATGCGCGAGACCGAGGCCGAAGGCACCGTTCTCCTCTATGAGTTCAAGGCCGACCTCAACGCCTATCTCGCTGGCCTCGGCCGCCCCGGCGCCGTCCGCACGCTGGCCGAGCTCATCGCTTTCAACGAAGCCCACGCCGCCGCGGAGATGCCGTTCTGCGGCCAGGAACACTTCCTCGCCGCCGAGGCCAAGGGCCCGCTCACCGAACAGCTCTACCTCGACGCCCTCGCCGAAGGCCGCCGCCTCGCCCGCACCGAAGGCATCGACGCCGTCATGGACATGCACCAACTCGACGCCCTGGTCATGCCCACTGGCGCCCCCGCCTGGAAGATTGACCATGTCTGCGGCGACCACCACCTCGGCGGCGGCTCTCAGCCCGCCGCCCTTGCCGGCTACCCCATCGTCACCGTCCCCGCTGGCCTTGTCGCGGGCCTCCCTGTCGGGGTCAGTTTCATGGGCCGCGCCTATTCGGAACCCACCCTCATCCGCCTCGCCTATGCCTACGAACAGGGCACCCGCGCCCGCCGCCCACCCACCTTCCGCGCCTACACGCCATGAGCCCTCCCTCGCGTCCACTCCGCGTCCACCGCGAGCTCGGCGGTTTCATTCGCTGTCTCTCCGCGCGCCGTGATCCCGGTGTTCTCCGTTGTTCCTTCTCTCATCCCTCTGTGTGCCCCCAGTGGGGGACCCCAGCCCCCAGTGGGGGACCCCGCCTCCGTTTCCTCATTGTGTATCTCTCTCCTCCCCATTGTGCTCTCATTCTTCCCGGGCAATGCGGGTCTCGTTTGACTCACCCCCGCACCCGGCGATACACTCGTCATGGTTGGCCTCGCGCCCCGGATCCCGACGGACCCGGCGTCCAAACGGGCGCACGAGGCACGGGCAACCCAGTCACGGTGTCACAACGAGAGGATTCGATCAGGTGGCAGAGGGCACGACCCGCCGCGCACGCGCGGCGCGCTCCGAGCGCACAACACGACACACCGCCGCGACCCGGACCCCGCGAGGCGCGAACGCTCGGGTCTCCGAAACCAGCCCCTTTGGTCCCGGCCTGGAGTGGCGCCTCGTGGGGCCCTTCCGTGGCGGCCGTGTCGTCGCCGTGGCGGGCGACCCCAGCGATCCCCAGACCTACTACTTTGGCTCGACCGGCGGCGGCGTCTGGAAGACCACCGATGGCGGCCTCTACTGGCGCAACGTCTCCGATGGCTACTTCGGCCGCGCCTCCGTCGGCGGTCTGGCCGTGGCCCCCTCCGATCCCACCGTCATCTACGCCGGCATGGGCGAAGCCACCATCCGCGGCAATGTCTCTCACGGCGACGGCGTCTACAAATCCACCGACGCCGGCCAGACCTGGTCACACCTGGGTCTCGCCGCCACTCGCAACATCGCCAAGGTGCGCGTTGATCCCCGCGACGCCGACGTTGTCTACGTCGCGGCCCTCGGCCATGCTCACGGCTCCAACCCCGAGCGCGGCATCTTTCGCTCGCGCGACGGCGGCGCGACCTGGGACCACGTCCTCGAGCGTGGCCCCGACATCGGCGCCTGCGACCTCGCGCTCGACGCGACCAACCCGCGCATCCTGTACGCCGCCTTCTGGCGCGCCCGCCGCGTGCCCCACGCTCTCCAGGCCGGTGGCGAGGGGTGCGGACTCTTCAAGAGCGCGGATGGCGGCGACACCTGGACCGAGATCACCCGCAATCACGGTCTGCCCAAAGGCGCCATCGGTAAGATTGGCGTTACCGCCTCGGCGGCTCGTCCCGGCCGCGTCTGGGCCATCGTCGAAGCCAAGGCGGCCGATGAGGGTGGCGTTTATCGCTCCGACAACGGCGGCGAGACCTGGGAGCGCATGACCGGCGACCGCACGCTCCTCCAGCGCCCCTGGTACTACCAGCACATCCACGCCGACCCTCAAGACCCAGAGACCGTCTGGGTGCTCAGCGTGCGCCTCTGGCGCTCCACCGACGGCGGCCGCACCTTCGCCAAAGTCCCCATCCCCCACGGCGACAATCACGACCTCTGGATTGATCCGCGCAACTCACGGCGCATCATCGAAGGCAACGACGGCGGCGGCTGCGTCACCACCGATGGGGGCGCCTCGTGGTCCTCCATCTACAACCAGCCCACCGCCGAGCTCTACCACATCACTACCGACATGCGCACACCCTACCGAGTCTACGGCGCGCAGCAGGACAACACGACCATCAGCGTGCCGAGCCGGTCGGACCTCGGCGCGATCACCCCGATGGAGTACACCGAGATTGGCGGCGGCGAGAGCGGCTATATCGCGATTCGCCCCGACGACCCCGACATCATCTACGCCGGGAGCTACCAGGGCTACCTCACCCGCCTGGATCAGCGCACCGGCCACCTCCGCGACATCACCGTCTGGCCCGAGTTCGACATGGGTTGGCCCGCCAGCGCCGCGCGCGAGCGCTTCCAGTGGACCTTCCCGGTCCACCTCTCGCCGCACGACCCGAACACTCTGTACACCACCGGTAACCGGGTCTTCCGCTCCACCGACGAGGGCGGCGCTTGGGAACCTATCAGCCCTGACCTCTCGCGCGCTGACACCAGCCGCCTGGGCGACTCCGGCGGCCCGATCACGCTCGACAACTGCGGGACTGAGTACTACGGGACGGTCTTCGCCTTCGCCGAGTCCCCCGTCCAGCGCGGGTTGCTCTGGGCCGGAACGGACGACGGTCTGGTCCACGTCTCGCGGGACTCTGGCGTGGCGTGGCGCAACGTCACGCCGCCTGAGTTGCCGGAGTGGTCGCTCGTCAGCATCATCGAGCCGTCACCGCACGACCCCGCCGTGGCCTACGTCGCCGCCAACCGCTACAAGCTGGACGATTTCCAGCCATTCCTCCTCAAGACCACCGACTACGGCGCCACCTGGACGCGCATCACCGCCGGCCTCCCCGACGACGTCTTCGCCCGCGCCATCCGCGAGGACCCCGAGCGGCGCGGCCTGCTCTACGCGGGCACCGAGGCCGGTGTGTGGGTCTCGTTCGACGATGGCGCGCACTGGGAATCGCTCCGGCTCAATCTCCCCGTTGTCCCCGTGCACGATCTCGTGGTGAAGGGCTCCGACCTCGTGGTGGCCACCCATGGGCGTTCCTGCTGGATTCTCGACGACCTCACCCCACTCCGGCAGATGAACGACCGCGTGCGCGAATCCGCCGTCCACCTCTTCGCGCCGCGCCCCGCCATGCGCTTCGCCGGCGGCGGTGGGTACATCGAGGGCGGCTCGCCCGCGGCTGGTGTGAACTACGTCGGTGTGGGGACCTGGAGCGCGTCGTTCGTCGAGATGGAGAAGCCCGACGGCGAGCGCGAGCGCATCTACCTGAACGCCGGCAAGAACCCCCACGATGGCGCCTACATCACCTATCATCTAAAGGAGAAGCCCAAGGGCGAGGCCATCCTTACGGTCCTCGATGCCGCCGGCACCGAGATCCGGAGCTTCACCAGTGAGGAGCGCAAGGTTCCGACCTCGCTCACCAAGGACCGGCGCACCTCCACCGCCCAGGAGATCAAGCGTGAGACCACCGAGCCCAAAGTCCCCGTCAAGCCTGGGCTCAACCGCTTCTTCTGGGACCTCCGCTATCCCGGCGCCCGTCCGGTGGATGGCTTTGTCACTGGCAGTGGCGAGTTGTCCGGCCCCGTGGCCCCGCCGGGCCGCTATCAGGTCCGCTTGACGGTGGGCGGCAAGTCGTGGACCGAAGCGTTGGAGGTCCGCGAGGATCCCCGCGTCACCACCAGCGCGGATGACCTCCGCGCCCAATTCGAGCTGCTCCTGCGCATCCGCGACTCCCTCTCCGCCGCGCACGAGGGCGTGGCCACGCTCCGCGCCATTCGGGATCAGGTAGCCGCGTGGGTCCAGCGCACGGAGGGTCAGCCCGGGCACGACGCTGTCGCCAAAGCCGGCGAGGCGGTCCGCGAGCGGTTGGAGCCGATCGAGCGCGAGTTGATCGAGACTCACACGTTCGAGGATGACGACACGCTCCAGTATGGCATCCGGCTGAATGTCAAGCTCGCCATCCTCGCGGACGTCGTTGGCAGCGGCCACTATGCCCCAACGCGCCAGGCGCGCGAAGCCTTCGCCATGCTCTCCGGGAGGGTGGATGAGCAGCTCACGCTCCTCCGCGCGGTCATTTCGGGCGAGGTCGCCGCGTTCAACGACGCCATCCGCGACGCACGGCTGCCGGCCGTCGTGTCGGTGGCGCCGCAGTCCCGCGTCACCACTCCCACCCCGGTCGCCGCGCGCTCCCGCGGCCCGACCACGCACCGTTGAGGGACAGCGCGCCCGCGGCGAGAGCCGCGGGCGCGCTGTGGACCGGCGAGGGGCCCAACCGCATCTTGCGACTGGCCAAATCGCTACGCCCGCGAGGTCAGCGGTGCGGACCGGCGGCCAAAGGTGTGGACGGCGCGGCGCGCGGCGGCGCCGACCCACGCCCCCGCCGCACCCAGCAGCCACGCGAAGACCAGCGCCAGCGCCACGACGATGGCGCCGACCTGGCCAAAGCCCATAATCCCAGCCACGGTTGTGGCCGCCGCTCCGAGTGGTTGGGAGAGCGACTGGAAGGCGAGGTCGAGCCCCCACGCCGCCACGGCGACCAGCGAGGCCACGCCCAGGATCTTAAGCGTGCCCCTGAATGCCACGCCAATCGCCACACCGACGAGCGCCGTGACCCACCAGAGACCGAAGTGGTTGGCCGCCCAGACCACGACGATGCCGACCACAATGGCCGCGGCGAGGGCCATCGACTGCGGGATGCGCTTCATGGCGGATTCCCCCCTCACCTATGGCTGGATAGTCCACGTTTGCGATCCGGGCAGGGATTGCGCCTGGCTCGCGTCGAGCATCGGGTTGTAGCGCCCGTCCCACCAGGCCGGGATCTGGTTCTCGTACCAGGGTGAGAGGGGATTCTCGCTCTGGCCGCCTGGATAGACACCATACGCCATACCGGCGGACCAGTCCACCACCATACGCCAGCTCGGCCCGTGCGTCGAGACGAACTCGGTGTCGCTCGCCGCATCCACCGTCCAGCCATTGCCGCCCGCGGGTCGCGGGCCATAGCCAAGCGAGTCAATCTGAGCCAGATTGGGGAATGCCCGTGAGTGGACTCGGCCCCATGTCCACGATTTCGGGTCCGGGCCGAGCCGCTTGGTGAGCGCGGTCACCGCTTCGGCGAAGGCCGCGCGCATGACCTCCGGCGCGGTGCGAACCGTGCCATTAGGCAGCGTGAAGTCCGCCGCGGTGGGGTCGTTCACGGTCCACTGGACGAGGCTCTCGCCCAGTGGGCTGGTCAGGTCGCCCGTCTTGTCGGGCTCGAGGGCCAGCCCCGGGTCCTGCTTGGTGGGCACCTTCTGGGCCGTCCACCAGGGGTTGAATGTGTCATACAGGTATTGGGTCCAGAAGCGCATCCACACCGTCGCCGCGGCCGAATCGGGTTGCATGTCGTCGTCCCACTCACCCAGCAGCGCCTTGGCCGTCTGTTCGTTCGCCGACATCGGCTGCCCCTGGAGTGCCGCCACAAGTTTGGGCACGATCAGGCCGGCGAGGTAGTCGTGCGTATCGTTCTGGAGCCGCTCCATGTCGTTGGTCGTCAGGTTCTTCCCGTTGCTGAGAACCTGATAGATGCGGCCGGCGCGGTAGCCGGGATCGAAGAACTCCAGGGATGTGCCGATGTAGTACGGATAGTCCGCGCCGACCTCACGCTGATTGGCGCTCCAGACCATGTGGCTGGGCGGATCGTAGACTTGAGGCAGGTCGTCGAAGGGGATGGTGCCGGTCACGTCCGCCGAGCCGTCGCCGGGCAACGGCAACCAGGGCTGGCCGGACTTTACCAACGGGAAGTAGCCGGCCGAGATAAGGCCAATGTTGCCCTGGTCATCGGCGTACACGAAGTTCTGGGTGGGCGCGTGCCACACCCGCAGGGCGTCGCGGAACTGCTGGTACGTGCTCGCCCGATTCACGCCGTAGAGGGCGTCGATGTCGGAGGATGGCAGAGCACCGGCCCACCAAACGGCGAACGCCGTCCCGATCTCCATCATCACCGGCCCGTGGACGGTCATCTTCACGGTGAAATCCACGGCCGCGCCGTGTTTAACGGGGATGGCGTACTGGACAGATTTCATGGTCCGCCAGGCGCCATTCCAGAAATACTGGTTCCGGTGCGCCTTGTCGGTGTGTTCCTGATAGTAGAAAGTGGCGGCATTCTGGGTGTTGGTCAAGCTCCAGCCGATGTGCTGGTTGTGCCCGATGAGGATTCCGGGGATGCCAGGGATGCTGACGCCCGCTACGTGGAAGCCCGGCGAGTCACACTGAACCTGGTACCAGATGGCCGGAAGGGTCTGGTCCAGATGTGGATCGCCCGCCAGGAGGGCGCCGCCCGATGCGGTCTTGGGACCGTTGACCGCCCAGTTGTTGCTGTCGGCCTCGCGATGTACGGCACCCGGCGGAAGCGCGGCCATGCGCGCTTCTAGAGCGGCGGCCGCGGTCGCCGCGCCGGGACTGACCGCCTGTGCCGTGGGTGCGGCGTCGAACGGCGCCGCCGGATCCTGGCGATACGGGCCGGGATCGTATGGGCGCTGGATGCTCTCGTCCGCGGGGATGACCGGCAGCCACCGCATCAAGCGGTCGTAGCCCAGAGCCTTGTCCAGCAGGGCGTACCACAATGGACCATCCGAGAAATCGAGCGTTTGCGTCATGATGCCCTGGATCGCCAGCGAATCGAGTGGGGTCCAGGGGGTGGGCTGATAGCCCAGCATCTTGAACAGGACATCGAGATGGCCGGTGCGCTCTTGTTCGGCCATCGCGGCATTGACGCCGGTGGTGTAGGCGGTGAGCGCGAGCCGCGCGGGGTCATTGGCCGGCATCGCGGACCACTCCGCCTGGGCGGTGCGGACCAGGCCAAGCTGGAGCTCGAACTCGTCCGAGTTGAGCGCCTCTGGGCCTACGATCTGGGAGAGCAACCCCTCCGCCTGACGCCGCTGGAGGTCCATCTGGAAGAGCCGGAACGTAGCGTGAACATAGCCAAACGCCAGGAACAGATCGTGATCGGTGCCAGCCTCGATGTGGGCCGTCCCGTTGGGCTCGTAGATGACGTGAACGCCCTGGGTCAGCCCTGGCAACTGGAGGGTTTGATTCGAGGGCGGCCGCGCGTCGCCGGCCACTGTCCAGACGCCCGTGCCGGGGTTGAGCATCGCGCCGAGTGGTGGCAGAGGTCCCGCACCGGACGCGCCCGCGTATAGAACGCCCCCGAGCACGATTACGGAGGCCAAGGCGTTGAGCACAGCCAGGGCGGGACGTCGTGCTTTCATGGTGATGTCTCCGCGGTCCGTCGAGCGGCGCGCGAGGGACACCTCGCGTGCGTGGTTGCGCGCCCCAGGTCCGGCGCCGCGTGATCCACGCGGGGATGCGTTGCCTGCGCCGGACGAGCCGCGATGTCGCCCCCATGGTACACCGTACGCCGGACCGTAACAAGGGGCCGCGCTGAGTCCCACTGACTTCGATGGGCAGCCCACCGCCATGTCATGATGTTGCCGTGCCATGATATGCTGACGCCCACAAGCACGGAAGGGAGCGTGGACGTGGGTCTGGCGCTGATCGTCCATGGTGGTGCGGGACGCTTTGTCACGGCGCGTCAGGAGCCGGCGCGCGAGGGTTGCCGCGCGGCCGCGGCCGCCGGATGGGAGGTGTTGCGGCGAGGGGGGACGGCGCTCGCCGCGGTGGAAGCGGCGATCATCGTGCTGGAAGACGACCCGGAGTTCGACGCTGGCCGCGGCTCCTTCCTCAATGCCGAAGGCCGTGTGCAAATGGACGCGGGTGTTATGGACGGGATGACGCTCGACGTTGGGTCGGTGGCCTGCGTGGAGCGCGTCCGCCACCCGGTGGTGCTGGCGGGCGCGGTGCTGCGGAGCCCGCATGTCCTGCTCGTCGGGCCGGGCGCCGAAAAGTTCGCGGTGGAGTCGGGTATCCCGTTGTGTGACCCAGCGGAGCTGGTCACGCCGGAGGAGACCGAGCGCTGGGCATCGGGACGCGGCGCCGTTGACGACGAGACCGGTGACGCCGGCGGGCGAGGCCAGCACCCCGACACCGTACGCGACACAGAGCACGGCACAGTCGGCGCCGTGGCGGTGGACGGGGCCGGGCGCCTGGCCGCGGCAACCTCGACTGGCGGCATCGCGGGAAAGCACCCCGGACGCATTGGTGACACGCCGCTGGTTGGCTGTGGGTTCTATGCGGAACATCCCATCGGCGCGGTCTCGAGCACGGGCGATGGTGAAGCCTTCATTCGCATGATGCTGGCGCGACGCGCCGCCGGCTACCTGGAGGCGGGCCTGACGGCCCAGGCCGCGGCCGAAGCGGCCATCCGTGTCCTGGCGGATCGGGTTGGCGCCCAAGGCGGCCTGATCGTACTCGACGCCGCGGGCCACTTTGGCTGTGCCTGGAACACGCCCGAGATGGCCTGTGCCCACATCAGCGAGGGGATGGCCGCTCCGTATGCGCGCTGCGGCGATGCCGCGGACTCAGAGCCGTAAGAATGTCGCGGGATAGAGCTGGTACCTTCCGCTCGCCGCCCACGCCTCACGCCAGCACCTCACGCCAGCACCTCACGCCAGCGCCTCACGCCAGCGCCTCACGCCAGCGCTAGTCCGGTCGACACGACGGGCATGGAGTGAAGCCGGCGGCCGTGGCATCCTCAAGCGTGCCGAACACCCGGTTCGGGCGGAGGTGGTGAGCCACCGCGCGCAAGCACGTAGGGCGACAGCAGGTGCCCAACGCGCGCACGCCGATATACACATCGCCGGTACCGAGCCGGCCGCGCACCCGCTCGATCCAGGCGGGATAGTCGTCCGCGCTGGCCGGGATGGCGTCCTCGAACACGAGCAGTGCCTGCTTCAAGGGCAGGCCCGGTCCATATCCGGTGAGCCGCCCCGCCGCGCCCACGATGCGGTGGCAGGGAACGAAGGGCGGCACCGGGTTCGCACCATTGGCGGCGCCCACCGCACGCGTCGCGGTCGGCGCGCCGAGCGCTTTGGCGATCTCCTGATAGCTCCGCGTTTCACCACTCGGCACGCGCGCGACCTCGGCCCAGGCGCGCCGGGAGAATGGGCCGCCCACGAGATCGAGCGTGACATCGAAGGCGCGCTGGCGGCCGGCGAAGTACTCGGCGAGCTCGGTGAGCGCCGCGCGCAGGCGGTGCTCGGCCGCGGGCGAAGCGGCCTCGATCAGTGTCAGCGCGCCGTCCGCCAGCGGGCGCGCGGGCGGGAGTTCGGGTGCCCCACTATGCCAGTCGGGCAGCCACACCTCAGTGACCCCGCGCTCTGAGGCCGCCACCGTGATTGTCCCCGCCCACGTCGCGACCTCACCGCGCGCGGACAGCTCGGCCACCGCGTGGCTCCGGTTGCCGCTGGCAGTTGTGGCAATCGTCACGGTCGTCGTCATCGTGTCATGCTCCTTGGTCCGCCGCGCTAATGGCGCCGGTGCGCGTGCGCCGACTTCGCGCGGCATCTATTTGGTAGAACCCGGACGACGCCGATATGGTTGCGTTGCCCATGTCAAGTCTGGCCGCCCGCCGGACGTGACCATGGCCAGAGGTAGTCGTTTCATACACAGGGAACACACCGCAGTCGAACCAGCCATGTCGAACCAGCCATGTCGAACGATGTACCTGTTCGGGCGTCCATCTAGCGCACGCATGGTATGCTGTAACAGGCTCCACGGGCTGGCGGCCATGGCGGGCTGAGCGGCGCACGGACGTGGCGTGACGCGCG
Organism: Ktedonobacterales bacterium; assembly: GCA_025450405.1. Taxonomy (GTDB): domain Bacteria; phylum Chloroflexota; class Ktedonobacteria; order Ktedonobacterales; family JADMIN01; genus JANWHL01. Next base: position 9,529 of record JANWHL010000234.1, on the reverse strand, counting down.
CGCATATTGGCCAGGGAGTGTGGGGAGGCGGGGGACATGGGGGGACGGACAAGGAAGCCACTTGCCACATCAATCGAAGCGGCGCTGGACCGCGTTGGCCTGGGAAGCATCGTGCGCGCCCTCCGGCGATCGCAACCGCTCCGCCGCGCGATCACCATCGCGCTCCTGATCGGCCTGCTGGTCGTTCCGCTGCTCGCGGTCACGTCCGCCTACCAGGACTACGAGCAGATGAAGACGCTCGGTCAGGACGCGGTGAAACACCTGCTCAACGCCAAAGACGCCATCCTCCCGTCTAGTTCAAGCGGCGCTGGGTCTACTGGTGGCTGTTCAATCGCCTCGGTGCCGTCGTCGGTGGGCCGGAACACGGCGGCCGCCAATAGCCCGGCGGCCGGACCCGCCGCCAGCGTGGCGGTGACCGCGACCCCAACACCAGGCGCCGGCGGTGCGGGCGGCACTGGCGGATCGGACCTCTCGATTCCGGATAGCGCCCATCTCGATACCGCGCTGCGAGAGTTCCGCATGGCCAAGGCGGAATTCCAGGCGCTCGCCGACCAGCTCGACTTCCCCAATCCCACGCTGTCGATCGCGGCACAATTCCCCAGCATGCGCGCCAAGATTGTCACGGTGCGCCAGCTCGTGTATGTCGGTGACGACGCGTCCACGATTGGCGTGGCCCTGACATCCGCCGTCATTCCTCTCCTCAGCCGGCTCCATGATGGCGCGCTGTCTACCAGCGGTATGCCGTTGGTCTCTCCAGCCGAAGCCAATCAATTGCGCGCGTCCGTCATGACCTCCATCAGTCTGCTCGACGACATCCAGCACCGGGTTGGCGAGATCCAGCCGAGCGACATGCCCGTCAGCGCTTGTCAGCGTGCCGAATTTCTGAGCCTCACGGCCAAGCTCGGTGAGTACCGCGGAGTCCTGGCCCAGGCACCCGCACTCTTCGATCTGGGAACCTGGGCTCTCGGCGTGGACCAGCCGCGGTCTTTCCTCATCCAGACGATGGACCGCGGCGAGCTCCGGCCTACCGGCGGCTTCACTGGCGACTTCGGCATCTTGACCCTGGTGGGCGGGCGCGTCCAGCCGTTCGAGCTCCTGGACGTAGACGCGGTCTATCGCAATAGCGCAGGCTATCATGCCCCCGCGATCTATGAATGGTGGCCGTTCAGCAGCTGGGGTTTGCGCGACTCCAATCTCTCGCCCGACTTCCCCACCACCGCGCGCATGGACCTTCAGCTCTTCAAGAGCGAGAATGTCGCGCATGTGCTGGACCTGTACCACCCCCAATCCGCCAAGAACCTGCAACTTTCCCATGGCAGCGTCGACGGCGTCATCTCCTTTACCATCGCGCCCATCGCGCACGTCTTGCTGGTCACTGGGCAGATTACGGTCGCCAAGTATGGCGATGTGCTGACCGCCGCGAACTTTGAGGACCGGCTCCACTACTACCAGCAGGACCCCGCGGGAATCCAAAAGGAGACGCGACTCTCTCCTGACCTCGCCACCATCACCCCGCGGAAGCGCTTTACCTATATCGTCACGAAGCTCCTCGAGGACCGCGTACGGCACCTCTCGCTTGGGCAATTGACGCAGCTTGGCAAGATCATCCTGGCGGATATGCGGGCCCACGAAATTCAAGTCTACATGACCAATCCCCCGGTGGAGAGCTTGCTCTTGCGCGAGGGCGCTGGCGGTCAGTTGAGCGCGCCCCCTGGCCAGGACACACTCATGGTGGACCAGGCGAACGTGAGCGTGTCCAAAGCGTCGCCATACATCCGGACCGCGCTGCGCGATAATGTCGCGCTGGATACGCGCGGCGGCGCGACCCACACGCTGACGATGACGCTCTATAACGACCCGACCGGGCCCTATTATGGTTTTAGCACGTACCACGACTATGTGCGGTTCTACGTGCCCGCGGGCAGCCAGGTCGTGTCCGCCAACGGCTTCGACACCGGACAACCCGTTTGCTGGGTAGCACCACCCTGGAACCCGAAGGAGAAGGAGCCCGCGCGCTTCAAAGCGCTCGCGGCGTGCCCTGGTGGACTCTTTCCCGATCGTTCGCTCGTCTGTCCGTCCGGGCAATTTGGTCCCGGTCCGTGGGATACCGACACGCTCGGGGGCGATAGCAGCACGGACTGGCCCGTGGATAACACGGGCGGACCAACCAACACCACGAGCGACGTATCTGGTCTCGCCATGTTCGGCGGGTATGTCACCATTCCCGCGAATTGCACGGCGACCATCTCGCTGAACTGGTACGTGCCACACGTGGCCGCGCCAGACCGTGCCGTCTCCGCCAAGTCGCCCGCGTACACCTATCACATCCAGCGCCAGGCGGGGACGTATATCGCCCTCAGCGCGGTTATCCAACCGGCCGCGGTGGCCGGTGTGGTGAACAAGCCCGCACGATTCGGCGGGACATTCTCCAGCGACGTCACGCTGGTCATTCCGCGTGTCCCCGCCACGACGCCCAATCGTTAAGTGATATGGGAGGATGCCGCGCGCGGCGTTCCCCAGGGCGCTGTCGCGCGGTTGACCGCCGCCGAGGTGATTCACCCAGACTCGTGGGCGAATCGAACACCTTGGAGTAGCGCGATTGGCGATGTGACCGCGCTGTAGGGGGCAGCGGACCCGGACCTGGCATGGGCCGTGCGAAAGGCGCGACCAACCTGGCGTACACGCCGCGAGTCCTCCGCCCTCCGCGCGCGCTTCTACCTCGCGGTATGTTGCTGAAGTGACCAGAGTACCTCATCAACCGTCAAGTAAACGGGTTACTATCGCTCGCCGGGACTCGGCGGCCGGTAGGTGATACCGGCGATCAGGCGCATGGCCGCGCCCGCCGGTCATGCCGTGCCGATGGCGCGGCGACCCAAAGTGCGCCCAGGAGCTGGAGGTCGGGGCATGGGGGGATGGAGTGGCGAGCGGACCGCCGTCAGGAGGCGGTCGGTGCGTCTGGGCGGTTTGGACTTCAACCAACGGTGGGACCTGTCCGCATTCCTGGCGCGGTTCAGCGGCGTGCATCCTCTGCGACGCGTCCTCACCCTGGCCCTGTTGATCGGGGCGCTGGCGACCCCGCTGCTGGCGGCCGCCTCGGCCTATCAGGATTATCGCCAACTGCGCACGCTGGGCCAGGACGCCATTACGCACCTCCTCGCGGGCAAAGACGCGCTGATGCCACCCACAGCAGACAGCGGCGCCACGAGTGGCGGATCCTGTGTCGTCGCCGGGACCGCGACGCCCCAGCCATCCAGCACCAAGCCGCAAGCGGGATCGAAAGCGCCGGCCGCGAGCACCGGCAGCGCGGGGAGTGGCAGCGTCTCCGGGCTCAAGGTACCAGATCCTCAGCAACTCGCCACCGCCCAGCGTGAGTTTGCCACCGCACGCAGCGAGTTTCAACAGCTCGCCGGCCTCCTTGACGTGCCCAACCCCACCCTCTCCATCGCGGGCGATGTCCCAAGCCTGCGCGGTACCATGTCTACCGTGCGCCAGCTCGTCTATATTGGCGACGACGCGGCCACAGTTGGCTATGACCTCACGGTGGCCGCAACGCCCTTGCTCACCCGGCTGCACAACGGCGCCCTCGCCGACAGCTCACAACCGCTCATCACCGCCAAAGAGGCGGCGCAGCTACGTGGCGCCATCATCACGTCTACGACCCTGCTGGGCGACATCCAGCGGCACTCAGGTCAGGTCCAGCCCAGCCAGCTTCCCGTGAGTGCCTGCCAGCGCGCCGAATTCGTGAAGCTCACCGGCGAGATCGGCCAAGCGCGGTCGATCCTGACGCAGGTGCCGGCGTTGTTCGACATGGCCACCTGGCTGGTGGGTGTTGGTCAACCACGCCACTTTCTCATTCAGACGATGGACCGCGCCGAGCTCCGGCCCACCGGCGGTTTCACGGGCGACTTCGGAGTGCTCACGTTGAACGGTGGCCGGGTGTCCCCGTTTACTTTGCGCGATGTCAACTGGGTCTACAACAACACTCTGGGGAACGCCGCACCGCCTGTCTACTCGTGGTGGCCATTTGGCAACTGGGGTCTGCGCGACGCCAATCTCTCGCCAGATTTTCCCACGACCGCGCACCTGGAAATGGGCTTATATCAGCGCTACGTCGCCCGCGCCATTGGACAACCTACCCAGGTCGATGGCGTCGTCCAGTTGACGGTCGTCCCGATCGCCCACATCCTTCAGATCACCGGGCCGATTCGCATGGCGGACTACGGCGAGACAGTGACCGCCGCCAATGTGGAGCAGCGCATCCACTACTACCAGAATAACTTCACGGCCATCGCCCGCGAAGACTCGATCTGCCGCGTAAACAACGCGAGCAAGACGGCCACCACGCGCAAATGCTTCACCGGGGAGCTGGGGAAGCTTCTCGAAGACCGCGTTCGCCACCTCTCGATGAGCCAGCTTACGCAGGTCGTGAAGTCCATTCTGGGCGACATGCACGCCCACGAGATTCAGATCTACGTCACCAATCCGAAGATCGAGTCGTATCTGCTCGGCCTTGGCTATGCCGGGCGCCTCACCACGGCCCCCGGCCAGGATAGTCTCATGGTGGACCAGGCCAACGTCAGCGTTTCCAAGGCGTCGGCCTATGTGAAAGTGCGCATGTCCGACGATGTCACGCTCGATAGCACCGGCGGCGCGACGCACAACTTTACGATGTCCATAAACAACGACCCGAGCGTTGACCCGACGGACGCGGCGTACAGCTCGATCACGACGTATCGGGACTACGTACGCGTCTACGTCCCACGGCAAGCCCAGCTCATGTGGGCCAACGGATTCGACACCGGCAAGCCCGTCTGCTGGGAGCCCACGCTCACCGACAAACCCAAGACGAAGCCACCCAAACAGTTCGCCAAGCTCCCCAAGTGTCCGACGGTTATGTTTGGGGATGGGTCGCTGGTGTGTCCGAAGGGAAATTATGCGCCGGGGCCGAATATGACGACCGGCGACGGCGTCGAATGGCCCGTGGACGACACCGGCTTCCCGACCAATGATCGCAGCGATGTCGCCGGCCTGACGATGTTCGGTGGCTATGTCACCGTCCCTGAGAACTGCACCGGCACCATCACCCTGAACTGGTACGTGCCGCATGTGGCGGCACCGTCCTCGGCGGTGGGCGCGAAGAGCCCGGCGTATACTCTCTACGTCGAGCGGCAGGCGGGCACCGAGATCCCCGCGGCTGTGACCATTCACCCGAGCGGCGCGGTCAAGAGCGAGTCGCATCGTAGCATCACGTACGCCGGAGTGCTCGAAGCCGACCTCATGCTCACAGTGCCGCGCCCCAAGAGCTGACGAAGGTGACTGGCACGGTCGGTTTAGCGCGCTCCCGGCCACCCGCGCTGGCGCCAGATCTCGTAGAGCGCCAGAGACCCGGCGACGGCGGCGTTGAGCGATTCCATCTTGCCAGACATCGGAATGCGGACGAGCAGGTCGCAGTGCTCGCGCACCAGGCGGCTGATGCCCTTGCCCTCGTTGCCGACCACCAGGGCGATTGGGCCTTTCAAGTCCGCGTCGGCGTAGTTCGTTCGCGCCTCTCCGTCCAGCCCCACGCACCAAAGGCCCGCGCGCTTGAGATCATCTAGCGCGCGCGTCAGATTGGTCACGCGCGCTACGGGAAGGAGCTCGACCGCCCCCGCCGAGGTCTTGTCCACGGCGGGCGTGAGGCCCGCCGCGCGATGCTCTGGGACCACCACCCCATCGGCGCCCACCGCTTCGGCGGTGCGGATCAATGAACCGAGGTTCTGGACATCCTGGATGGCGTCCAGAACGACGACCAGCGGAGGCGACCCGCGCGCGGCCCCTTGGGCCAGGATGTCGTCCATCGAGGCATATGCCCGCGCCGCCACCATCGCCACCACACCCTGATGGTTCGCCCCGTGCGCCAGGTCGTCCAACCGGCGCCGCGGACTCGGCTCGATAGGCACACCCACGTGGCGCGCCATGTCGAGCAGGGGTGCCAGCGCGGAATCGTGCGCGCCCTGGGCCACGATGAGACGGAGGAGGCGGCGCCGTGAGCGCAGCGCCTCCTCCACGGGGTGGCGACCCCACACATAGTCAGGCATGGGCCACCTCCGCGGGCATCGTCAGCCCTCCTTCAGCGACCACGTGGCGCCCTGCGGCGTGTCCTTGATCACCACCCCAAACCGCTGGTCCAGGTCCTTGCGGATGCGGTCCGCCAGAGCCCAGTCTTTGCCAGCGCGCGCCGCGTCGCGCTCAGCCACAAGCGCCTCGATCGCTGTCCGTTGGGTCGTGTTCGGCGCCGCGGACTCTGTGTCTGCCGTAAGCGCAATCCCCAGCACGCCGGTAAGGTCCTCCAGGGTGGCGAGCGCGGCGCGCAGGGTCTCGAGCTGGCGTGGGCTCGCGGAGTCGCCCGCGAGTGCGTTCGCGTAGTCGTTGATGTCATGGGTCACGTCGTCGATGGTACCCAAAGCCGGCGAGGTGTTGAAGTCGTCGTCCATCGCCACCGCGAAGCGCTCACGCGCGGCATCCAAACGCTCACGCAGGGGGGCCTCCTCGTCACTCGCGGCCGTGTCGGCGGGCATCGCGTGCCGCTCCGCCCAGGCGATCAGACGGAGCAGGTTAGACCGCGTCTCAACCCAACGGCGCCAGCGGCGGACACTGGCGGTGACCTGCTCGGGCGAGTAAACCATGTTCGCGCGATAATGCTGGCCAAGTAGATAGGTGCGCAGTCCCGGCGCCGGCACATCGGCTGACGCCAGCACCGAACGGATGGTGACAAACGCCCCCGAGTGGGCCATTTTCACCGCTTTGCGCTCGCCGTCCGCATTGGCTCCTGGAGGGACATCTGAGGTTGGTGCTTCGTCAGGTTCGGCCGGCGCCCCGCCCTGTGTGTCCGGAAGGCTGAGCAAACCAGTGTGCGCCCAGTAGCGCACGAACGGGACGTGTCCAGTAAAGCTCTCGCTCTGGGCAATCTCGTTCTCGTGGTGCGGGAAGATCAGGTCCGTGGCACCGCCATGGATGTCGATTTGTTCGCCGAGGGTCTCGAGCGCCATCGTCGAGCACTCAATGTGCCAGCCGGGCCGCCCTCGGCCCCACGGGCTCTCCCACCATGGCTCATTGGGCTTGGCCGCCTTCCACAGCGCGAAATCGCGCGGGTCGCGCTTGCGCTCGTCCAGATCAATGCGCGCTCCAGCGCGCATCGCATCTTCGTCGCGTCCTGAGAGCCGCCCATAGGGAGGGAAGCTGGGGACAAAGAAGTAGACATCGCCATCGAGAGGATAGGCGTGGCCGCGTTCGATCAGGCCCTCGACGACCTGAATGATCCGCGGGATGTACTCGGTGACGTAGGTGAAGACATCGGCGCGTCGGACGCCAAGAGCGTCCATATCGCGGAAGTAGCCTTCGGTATAACGGCGCGCGGCCTCAGCCGGCGGTATGCCATCGCGCAGCCCCGCGGCGATGATCTTATCGTCGACATCGGTGAAGTTTTGAACGTAGCGCACGGGGTAGCCCCGAAACTCCAGGTAGCGTCGGATGGTGTCGTTGACCACGAAGAGCCGAGCATGACCGAGATGGGGGTCGTTCTTCGGCGTCAGGCCGCAGACATACATCTTGACGGGCAGCGCCGCCGGCTCGAACGGTTCCTTGCGACCAGACTCGGTGTTGTAGATGCGCATGACATGTGCTCCCCGCTGGAAGACGAAGGGTTCGGGAACAGACTCCCCGTTCGTGGCCTCGTGGCTGCCACCTGGACTAGGCGGAGTCGACGGCAGCGGCCCAGAGACAGGCACGCGGATGCCACGACGGGTGAGCGCAGCGGAAGAAATTGGCGAAATACCGGCCTGCCGCCCAAATGGGTTCAAGCGTTTAGCGGCAGGCATCAGTACAGGCGCAAGAAGTCATAGGGACGCGAGCGGCGCGCACGACCCACCAGTGGGTAGGCGGGACACCGCGCGGCGATTGGGCATAAAAGCAAAATTTGCTCATGACCTCGACACCCCAGACGGGCTAGCGAGCCCGATCCCCGATCGCGGCGCTGCCCATTGGGAACATTATCGCCGCTGCGCGCGGTGGCGTCAAGGCGCCGCGCGGACCGCGGATTACCGTACGGATAGTAGGTACGCGAGGAGATTCGCGGTCAGCCGCTGGAAACCAGGGTTGCTGTAATGCCTCGGCGGCGCAAGGCCGCCACCGGCCGCGCCGAAGACGGCGTCGTCGAGCCCCCAGTTCCACTCCAAGGTCCCGGCGTCAAAGACGTGTGCGCCGCTGGGCGCGGTGTAGAGCGTTGCCGTTGCGAGGTTCTTCCCGCCTGGGGGGCAGGTCACCAACACTGAGCTGCAGTCAATCGCGGACGCGGCCACGACCACGAGCCCGGCAGGTATCGCGGTGTTCGCATACACCTGGTCGTACTCGTCGCCGACGAGACCCGGCACCACACTGCCCACGGAGAGCCCCGTGCCCTGGAGAAATGGTTGGGCGCCCGCGGCAAGCTCCAAGGGATAATCAGCATGCAAGATGCCCGCGAATTGCTGGCCCAGCACCGCACTTTCGGGGTCGGGCCGCGGCCGGTCGCGCCATCTCCCGGTTGTCTGATCGGGATCGGTGGTCCGGAGTGGGTCGAGCGTGGGCACCTTGTAACACACGACTTCGCGGTCGGGCCCGAGCGCGCTGGGAAGCATCCGCACGTGCCAGTAGATGTCGTTGGCGCCGAAGAAGGCCAACGACACCCCCGCATCTCGCGCGGCGGTCACGTGGTCGCGCATCGCCCGCGACCAATACTCGGCATGCCCTCCCACCACCAGCAAGCGATGCCTGGTGATGAGGTCGCCGCGGAGGTCAATATCAATGTCGGTGGTATAGGTCAGATCATACCCACCGCGCTCCAACCACCGCACCAGGTCGTATTCCCAGCGCACCACGTCGCCCAGGCCCTCGAAGTTCTCCGTTGGGCGATCGAAACTCACGACATAGGCGCGCGCACTGTACAAGATCCGTTTGCTTGGGGGAGGGTTTGGAGCGGGATTCTGCCCATAATAGAGATCATAGCCACCCCACAAATTGTACGCCTGATCGGTGATGATGTCCGACTGAAACAGGATGGGCGATCGGCTGGCGTCGTTGCGCACCACGAACGACAGGTAGTGCTCGAAGCCAGTGGATGTCAGGAGCTTCACGGCATAGATGCCCGAGACCCATGTGGCGGGCACGGGCATCGCGACAGGGTCATGCCAATTGGCGCAACTGACCACACGCGTGACGGGATCCCGAAGGGGATCGGGCTGGACGATCCCACGTATTGACGGCGAGGCATACATGAGGCGCGCGCCGAGGCCCTGGTCCCACCCGAGCCGATACACGCGGAACACGTAACTCGGCGCCGTGGTGGTGATGTAAAACCGCACCATTCCGCCGACATTGACGCTCGCCGGCGCCGCGAACCCCAGAATCGCGTCCGCGGTCCCGGCGGGACGATCGGGATACCACGACCGCGTGCCGGGGCATTGATTCTCGGCCGCTATCGGATTGACCGCGCGATAGGCATTGCCACACACCG